>JAKZTI010000161.1:0-5427 GCA_047517145.1 Gammaproteobacteria bacterium | reverse complement strand
ACATTGCAATGTGCTGGTGAATATGGAGTTTTGTTGTTTCATTTCAAAACCTTTTTTGAATCAATAGAATATTTACCTGTCACCTATTAAGGACTTGAATACTGACAACAGCGAGTTTCAATTAAGGAAATGTACTGGCGAAATGTGGCAGAAATATGGAAATTTCAGTGTCAGTCAACAATCTGACACTTTATTGAGTTACAGTAGAGAAAAGCCAAACAGCCTGGATTACTAAGATTATTAATGGGTAAACATATTGTATTAGTAGAAGATGAAATCAGCATACGTGAGAACTATGCAGATGCACTTCGGCAGCAGAATTATGATGTAACGACCTACGAAGATAAAGATGCTGCTACGCAGGCTTTCAAATCGGGCTTGCCGGATCTGGTTTTACTGGATATTGGCCTGGGTGATGAAGCAGAGGCAGGATTTGAGATATGTAGGGAATTAAGAAATCTTTCATCTACTTTACCAATCATTTTCCTAACTGCTAGAGATTCTGACTTCGATGCCATATCAGGTTTGAGACTGGGAGCGGACGACTACATTACCAAGGACATTAACATTCATCAGTTGTTAGCCAGAGTTGCTGCGTTGTTTCGACGTGTTAGTGCCATGCAAGAGAGCGATCAGGGAAATAAACGCATCATTCATAAAGAATTGATGATTGATGTTGATTGTTTATTAGTTGAATGGAAAGGACAGCGTGTAGATCTCACCCTCACAGAATTCTGGATTGTGCATGCGCTTGCACGTATTCCAGGCCATGTAAAAAATCGGGAACAGTTAATGACTGAAGCAAACATTTTCGTAGATGACAGCACGGTTACATCGCATATGAAAAGGATACGAAAGAAATTCAAGGAGATCGATAAAGAGTTTGAATGTGTTGAAACGATGTATGGTATGGGTTATCGCTGGAACGCATAAACGATTCATTGATGATGAAAGTCAGATTTACTATCCGATTGAAGCTGTTGGTTCTGTCTCTTGCCGTTTTAAGTATCCCATTTCTTGGCTATGAGTATCTACGTGAGCTTGACAGATATTTAAGAACGGGGCTGGAATCATCGTTGATGGATGCAGCCAGAGCAGCAGCAGGACCATTGCACGAGCAATATACGTTATTTCCTTATACACAAGACACCGCAGAAAATTCCCTTTTCATTCAAAAATTACAAACACCAATCCAGCTGGATGGTTATACAGATGACTGGCTCGATTATCTTGCCTGGTCAAAGGTTTATCAGGAAGAAAATTCTGAATTGAGTTATAAGCTGATTCTGGGTCAGATTGGTAATGATTTGCAAATATTATTACAAGTACAGGATCCTCATGCCACATATCTAAAACCGAACAGTGAAACAATACTGAATAGTGATCATGTAGAACTTGTGATTGCTGATGAATATTCTGTCAAACGACGATATTATTTTGCTACCTCGGCACCTGGCAGGTTTAATCCCTTTCAGATCGATACGGTAATTGATGAATGGTACGAAAAGAAAGAACATGTCAGGCATGTGACGAATATTTCTGCTGAGTGGCAGCAAACAGAGACGGGTTACAATCTAGAAATATCGTTGCCTTTATATTTGGTGAATGAAAGGCTGGGGTTTGTTGTCAGGAGTATTGGAGATTCAGGGAACGGCGATTTCGAATCCAGTGTTGGGACTGCTGGTGCCTACACATCAAACATGCCCGGTCGATTACTCAAACCTTCCAGTGAGATCGAAAGTGTAATATCCCGGTTGGATGACAGGGCTGGACGGCGTGTCTGGGTCCTGGACAGCGCGGCTCAAGTTCTATCAACACTTGGTAAGTTACAGAAGGATTTTTCCGATCAGCCATTAAATATTTTTTATTCATTTATTCTTCCGATTTCTCCAAAAAACTTTAAAGACGACTTGGCAGGTGCTTCGAGATTGGAAGGAGATGAAGTAAAAATGGCTCTACAGGGATCTGTAACATCACGGTGGCGGGCATCACCAGACGGGAAAGCGATTATTGTCTCAGCAGCGGCACCGATATGGATAGATGATGAAGTGAGAGGCGTAGTGGTTGTCGAGGAAACAACAAATAGTATTTTAATGTTGCAACGAAATGCCATGGTGAGTTTGTTTAATAAAACATTGCTTGTTTTTTTCATCATTACATTAACACTGCTTATTTACGCAACACGTTTGTCATTCAGACTACGCCGTTTGAGTCTGGATGCCAGTGCAGCCATAGATGAGCATGGCAGGGTGGTTGGCAAGATTTCCGGGAGCAGTGCCAGCGATGAAATAGGCGATTTATCCAGAAGTTATGCCGCCATGCTGGAGAGGCTGAAAGAATACAATAATTATCTGGAAAGTCTTGCTGCTAAATTGTCCCATGAATTGAGGACACCAATGGCTGTGGTGCAATCGTCATTGGATAATCTGCAGTCACATGATCCAGACAAGAGATCCGAATACCTTGAGAGAGCGCAAGATGGAATTAAAAGACTTAACATACTGGTACTGCGATTAAGTGAAGCGGCAAGACTTGAACAGGCATTGCAAACTGCTGATCTCGAATCCGTTGATTTAACACAACTTATTAGTCGTTGTGGTCAAGGTTATCAGCTGGTCTATCCTGAATCTGATTTTAAGCTCACGATGCCTTCGATCAAGATAATTAAAGATATTTCTGCTGATTTGTTTACTCAAATGCTGGACAAATTAATCAGTAATGCGGTTGATTTTAGTCTACCAGGAAAGCCAGTCGAAATTATTCTGGAGGACAATAAAACAACGGAGATTAGAATTATAAACTATGGTTCGGTTCTACCAGATGAAATGAAGACGCAATTATTCAATTCCATGGTTTCATTCAGGGAAAAGAAAGATGAGCAACCTCATCTTGGGCTGGGACTGCACATTGCCAGGCTAATCGCAGAGTTTCATCATGCTGAAATAACAGCAAACAATCTTCAGCAAAATGAAGGTGTCGTTTTCAGGATAATTTTCAAATGAAAAGGTTTTAAATAATTAGGTCTAAATTAATCCCAATACTGAACGCTTTCTTTGCCGGCTTCATTGACTGGTCTGGCAAGAAGACCTGTTTGACTCAAGGTGATCTTAAACCGAGCGCCATCATCTATGGGCAGATAGGTTGCTGATCCGTAATAAGCATCAACCCAGGGGACCCATGATGGGTAGATTTTTGTGATCGACCAGATGTCCAGGCCTTTGTTTTCTGCCAGTGAATAGACTGTACGATTTTCTGTTTTCTCTTCTTCTACATCTCGATAGCGCCCTGAGATTCGTTCCAGGCGGTAAAGTGAGTCTAGCCCTGCAAGGTAAAGCGGTGGTTTCCATTTAATTATCCGTGCATCAAGCTGCCATTCATCTCCCCTGATTATGTACTCTGCGCTTTGGCTTTCATCCTTATAATAGATAGTGGCTGAGTAGAGTTGGTGACCTGATTGTATAAATATTATTTCCGCAACATCCTGCTCATGACTAATTCGGTGATAGGTGTAAAGATTTGTGGCGAACGCTATTAGTGCAACAGCTAGCACCAGTAGTACTAAGCTGGATGAACTGTAGATACCCGCTGACAGCAGTCGTTTCTGTCTGAGCCTGGAAAAAGACACTACGGCGAGTAACAGGCCTGTAAGGGCTATAAATACTGCAATCAGATTCACTGCCAAAGGCAGTTGGAGGACAGTTTCAATACTGATTTTTGAGATGAATTCCGGGCTTATTTCAAGCATGTCTTTTATATAAGTGTTTGATTGTTGTATGATTAGACGCTGATTCAATTATATGATTATAAGTCAAATGGTTACGGTGTTATTACTTTATAAAAGAAATTAAGGATATGCCTGCAGAAATAGAACAATTCGTAGAAATTATCAAACAGCTCATCCCAATTAGTGACCTGTCACCAGGGGCACAAAATGATGTGGTAGAGGTCGCTGAGATCCTTGAATTTAAAAAGAAAAAATTTGTTTTCAAGGAAGGTGATGAAGATAATTATTCTTATTATGTTTTGGCAGGAGAGTTGGAATTAATCGCCAAGAAACAAGTTCAGAGCACAACCACTGCTGGTAGTGATAATGCCAGATATGCAATCGCACAACTACAACCAAGACAATTTTCAGCCAAAGCAAAAACACCTGTGGTGATATTAAGACTGGATAGAGGTGCGCTGGACAGATTGATGGTGCATGAAGGTAGTAAGGAAGATATCACAGACACAGGTGTTGTAATGGGTGTTAGTGACATTGATGAGGAAGATTCCGGTGACTGGATGACGAAAATGTTGCAATCAGAATTGTTTGCTCGATTGCCAATGGCCAATATCCAGCAGCTATTTGCCTACCTGGAGGCTGTTGCATTTAATGCGGGCGATACAGTAATAAAACAAGGAGAGCCGGGTGATAACTATTACATCATCGAGGAGGGCACCTGTGAAGTCACCAGGGTTCCCAAAGAAGGAGAAAATCCAGTTAAGTTAGCTGAGCTTTCAATGGGTGATAGCTTTGGTGAAGAAGCACTACTGACTGACGCAACAAGAAATGCCACGATCACGATGTTATCAGATGGTGTTTTGATGCAACTGAGTAAAGATCATTTTGTAGAGCTGATTAAAAAGCCATCTTTAAGCTCGGTATCTTTTGAAGAAGCTCAAAAAGTCGTTGGCGAAGGTGGTGGATGGATTGATGTGCGATTTTCCAAAGAGTATGAAGAATCAAATATAGCAACGAGCATAAATATTCCCTTAAATCTTATACGTGTTCAACTGGATAAATTTAACACAGATACACATTACGTCCTCTATTGTGATACAGGGGGTAGAAGTTCTGCAGCTGCATTTCTGCTGACACAGGCGGGAATTCATGTGTCATATCTTCAGGGGGGGCTTGTCTCCAACCCCAAAGCTGCTGTTGAACAAGTAGCATCTACGGACGCTGCGCCGGCACCTGCCCCAGAACCAGAAAAAGCTGTTGAAGAGCCTGTTGATAAGCTTGAACAGACTCTTGATGATGTTGACGATACCGCGGTCAAAGCATCTGTATTAGAAGCGGATCTGGCCAAAAACAAGCTGGAAATTGAAGCCACGGAGAAGAAACAGAAACAAGAAAAACAACAGGCAGATAAGAAAAAGCAGGAAGCATTAGAAGCAGAGAAAAAGAAGCTTGAGCAGGAAAGGGTTGAAATCGAAAAGCAGAAAAAACTGGCCGAAGAGGATCTTGACAAGACAGTTGAGAAAGAGCTCGTAAAGATTGAAAAGTCCAAAAAAGATGCTGAGTGAAGTGGCCCCCTTCAACTGGACAACCTGAGATTAGTTTAAGCTCTAACATGGTTGTTTAATCAAGCTCAGGCAGCTTGAAGAATAGCTTGATGTGGGTAGTAAACCTCATCCGGTGTCAGGTTATCAAGTCTTTGATGA
>JAKZTI010000160.1:0-12153 GCA_047517145.1 Gammaproteobacteria bacterium | reverse complement strand
GAGGCGGACTCAGTTTCATGTTATGCCCTAATTGGCGGGGACTCCTTGTTTTCAGCGTTTCCTTGATAGTAATCGTCTTATTCGTTTAAGGCTATGGCTGCGTATAACCACTCGTTCTAGGCGACAGCAGGCGAGCGGGTTTGAGCTTGCCTGAGCGCTGGCGTCTCCATAATTTGCTTGGAGGTCGGCGTGGTCTGCTGCGCCTGAACTCCACCGTTAATGTCCGCTTTCAGTATATAGCGGACATTAGACTGATAAGCGGAAAGTTAATATTGATAATCAATTACATAGATATTTTGTGACCACAAAGTGCCCGAAATGGACACAACAAGTCCGTAAGACATCCAGATGTGTGACTATTTCTCTACCGGAAAATAAAATGATTTCAATATGTTAATGGTGCCGGATGAGGGACTCGAACTCTCGACCTTCCGCTTACAAGGCGGGTGCTCTACCAACTGAGCTAATCCGGCATGACTGATGTCACAGAAGGTGGGCAGATTATAGATAATTGCCTTCTGGATCAATGATTTCTTGGTAATTATTTTAGCCTCATTATCCACTCTCCGGTAGAATGCCTCGCCTAATAGTTCATAGGGATAAATTTGTGTCAAAGGTTGGTTTTGTCAGTCTCGGGTGCCCGAAAGCACTGGTCGATTCAGAGCGCATTCTCACGCAATTACGTGTTGACGGGTACGATATCGTCAATTCTTATGACGGTGCAGATGTGGTGGTCGTCAATACCTGTGGCTTTATTGACAGTGCCAGGGACGAATCCCTTGAAGCCATTGGTGAAGCCATTAATAAAAATGGCAAGGTGATTGTCACGGGTTGTCTGGGTGTGCACGAAGACCAAATTCGTGAGGCACATCCCGGTGTTCTCAGTGTCACCGGTCCGCAACAATATGAACAGGTGGTTGCCGCGGTACACGAACATGCACCTAAAGCCGCACACGATCCCTATACAGATTTGATGCCGGAGCAGGGGATCAAATTAACACCCAGACATTATGCCTATCTAAAAATCTCTGAAGGCTGCAACCATAAATGTAGTTTTTGCATCATCCCGTCGATGCGCGGAAGACTTGTTAGTCGAACGATTGATGATGTCATGCGAGAAGCAGAGGCATTGGCAAGGGCTGGTGTTAAAGAATTACTGGTTATTTCCCAGGACACCAGCGCTTATGGTTCTGATATAAAATACCAGGCTGCTAATTGGCGAGACCAAACTTACAATTCAGATTTCGTTGATCTATGTCATGCACTCGGGGAACTGGGTATATGGGTACGTCTACATTATGTCTATCCCTATCCCCATGTAGATAAAATTATCCCACTGATGAATGAAGGAAAGGTACTTCCGTATCTGGACGTGCCTTTTCAACATGGAAGTCCGCGTATTCTGAAATTAATGAAACGCCCCGCAGCTGCGGAAAATACATTACAAAGAATTAATGCCTGGAGGAATGTCTGTCCTGATATCACCATTAGATCAACCTTTATCGTTGGATTCCCAGGAGAGACTGAAGAAGATTTTGATGAGTTACTTGGATTTCTGGATGAGGCCCAGTTAGATAGAGTAGGGTGCTTTAAATATTCTAATGTCGATGGTGCCAGGGCCAATGAACTCCCTGATGCTGTCACAGAAGAAGTTAAAGAGGAACGTTGGCAGCGATTTATGGAAAAACAAAATCAAATCAGCACGCAGAAATTGAGAAATAAAATTGGCACGACTCTTGAGGTGTTGATCGATGAAGTTAATGACAAAGATGCAGTAGCAAGAAGCTATGCCGATGCCCCTGAAATCGATGGACAAGTATTGATTGAAAATGCCGCAGACTTAAAACCAGGCGATATTGTGAATGTGCTTATTGAACATTCAGGTGATTATGATCTCTGGGGAAAAGTTGTCGAATAATTGTTTATTCTCGTAAAAGGGCATCAAGATGATCAACGGCCTCTACCCAGTCAGAATCTTCGTCATAGGATTCCTTGAGAAAGGCAGATTGTGATTGAGTCCAGATTTCAGCCTCCCAGATTGGAACACCAGTGGGTATCCCCTTGTTTTCATGGATAAATTTATCAATATCCGCTTTATCACTGGGCAGACCAATCTGCAGGAATAGATCTTTCACAAGATGTAATGATGTATCCATAACAGCATCCTCGACATTAAATAACACTATATCCATTTATAGGGATAGTACTTAAAATAACGAAAATCAAATAAGAATCTATTAATCAAGCAATAATGACTTCATTACCAGATTATCATCCGCTTGCAGATCGTATGCGGCCGCAGTCAGTTGACGAATTTGCCGGGCAGCAACATATTCTCGCTCCTGAAAAACCCTTAAGAGTTGCCATAGAAAATGGACGTTTACATTCTATGGTCTTCTGGGGGCCACCAGGAACGGGGAAAACCACTCTTGCCAGAATTATTTCAAATTCATGTGATGCGCAATTTATTTCACTTTCAGCCGTGCTCAGTGGTGTAAAAGATATTCGTGCTGCAATTGAACAAGCAAAACAATATCGAGATGTTTATAACAAAGATACCGTACTGTTCGTCGACGAAGCACATCGTTTCAATAAATCACAGCAAGATGCATTCCTGCCTTATGTCGAAGATGGCACGGTGACATTCATTGGTGCTACAACAGAAAATCCGTCCTTTGAATTAAATAACTCGCTACTTTCACGCGTGCGAGTTTATGTTTTAAAGTCACTGGAAGTAGATGACATCAAAAACATATTGCTAAATGCATTAACGGATAAAGAAAGGGGGCTTGCTGATCAAGATCTGACACTCGAAGACTCAGCGATGCAGAAGTTAGCAGAAATTGCGGATGGTGATGCGCGAAGGGCATTAAACTTTCTGGAGATCGCATCTGATCTATCAGAAGGAAACACCATTAGTAACGAATTGATTGAGGAAGTATTGAGCGGTGGTGGTGTACGTCGTTTCGATAAAGGTGGGGAAGCATTTTACGATCAAATATCGGCGCTGCATAAATCAGTCAGGGGCTCATCACCCGATGCATCTCTGTATTGGTATGCTCGAATGCTGGATGGAGGTTGTGATCCACTTTATATAGCAAGAAGAGTGGTACGCATGGCTTCGGAAGATATTGGTAACGCCGACCCTCGTGGATTACGCTTAGCCCTGGATGCCTGGGAAACTCAGGAGCGTTTGGGTTCGCCGGAAGGGGAGTTAGCCATTGCTCAGGCAATTGTTTATCTGGCCTGTGCGGCCAAGAGTAATGCAGTTTACAAGGCCTATAACACCGTCATGAATGATGTTAAAAACAACGCATCCTATGAAGTCCCACTGCATTTACGTAATGCGCCGACCAAGCTTATGAAAGAACTCGATTATGGCAAGGAATATCGCTACGCGCATAATGAGCCTGACGCCTATGCAGCAGGTGAGCACTATTTTCCAGAAGATATGAAGGAACAACAATATTACTATCCCGTTGATCGTGGTTTGGAGATCAAGATTGCCGAGAAATTAGCAAGGCTTCGGAAACTGGATAAAGATACGAAAAAAGGCAATTAGGCTGTTTATCATATAAAATACCCGTTAATTTAATCTCAAACGATTCAGACGGAATATCAAACGCGTGAGTCAGTTAGTATATATAGCAGCAGGTGGTGCAACAGGCGCATTATTGCGTTACTGGATGTCTAACGGCATCTATGCATTTTTTGGTAGGGGATTTCCATACGGAACACTAACCGTCAATGTCGTCGGCTCATTATTAATGGGTTTTTGTTATGTTTTTATGATTGAGAGAATGGATGTCAGTGTTGAGTGGCGCGCAGCCTTAATGATTGGTTTGTTGGGTGCTTTCACAACATTTTCAACATTTTCTATTGAGACTTTAAACTTGCTTGAATCAGGTGAGCAGTTAAAGGCAGCGTTAAATATTCTTTTAAGCGTTACATTGTGCATCATCGGTTGTTGGTTGGGCATAATCGTCGGGAGAAACGTATGAACGAGACTGAAGTCACAATCGTCAGGTTATATCTACATGAAGCCAAGGCACACATGCATGAACTGTTGCAATATTTACATGACGAAAGCAAAGTTCAAGGTGTGACTGTATTCCGTGGTATCACGGGTTTTGGCAGTTCAGGAGAAGTACATTCATCAACATTAATAGATATGTCACTGGACTTGCCCATTGTTATCGAGTTTTTTGATACTGCTGAAAAGGTTGAACCCATCATCGAACATTTAAATACATTAATTAAACCTGGCTGTATTGTTTATTGGCCAGCATCAATAAATTTATAAAGATAGAAGGAAATTCGTTACCCATGCTGGACCCCCATGTATTACGCAATGATATAGAACAAATCGCCAAGGCCCTGGCTAAACGTGATTACACGCTGGATATTTCAACTATCGAAGCATTAGAAGAAAAACGTAAGGCCATACAGGTCAAGACACAGGAATTGCAGCAACAAAGAAATTCCCGTTCAAAAGAAATTGGTAAAGCCAAGGCACAGGGCGAAGATGCGCAAGCATTGCTGGATGAAGTGGCATCATTAGGTGATGAATTAAAAAGCAGTGAAGATGGATTAAATTTAATTCAATCTGAATTAAATGAGATTGCCATGGACATACCCAACATACCTCACGATTCAGTACCCGAAGGACAAACAGAAGATGACAACGAAGAAGTCCGTCGTTGGGGTGAGCCCAGGGTTTTTGATTTTGAGGTTAAGGATCATGTTGATTTAGGGGAGTCGACGGGATTGCTAGATTTTGAAGCAGGCGCACGTATCGCAGGCTCACGATTTTCAGTCATGCAAGGTGGGATAGCTCGCCTCCACCGTGCCCTGATTCAATTCATGTTAGATACCCATATACAGGAACACGGTTATACCGAGTTGAATGTGCCGTACCTGGTGAATGCAGATAGTTTGCGCGGAACCGGACAGCTTCCAAAATTCGATGAAGATTTATTTCATATACAGGAACACGGTTTCTTTTTAATCCCAACAGCAGAAGTGCCCGTGACTAATCTGGCAAGAGATCAAATACTCGCAGCAGAGTCGATGCCGCGTAAATATGTTTGCCATACGCCTTGTTTCCGTAGTGAAGCAGGTTCTTATGGTAAAGATACTCGTGGCATGATCCGCCAACACCAGTTTGAAAAGGTTGAGCTGGTACAAATGGTCAAAGCTGAGGATTCATATGATGCCCTTGAAGAATTAACCGGTCATGCAGAGAAGATTTTGCAGCTACTAGAATTGCCATACCGTGTCGTCACCCTTTGCACTGGTGATATGGGATTTTCAGCAGCCAAGACTTATGACATCGAAGTCTGGTTACCAGGCCAACAAAAATATCGTGAGATATCTTCCTGTAGTAATTTTGAAGATTTTCAGGCCCGCCGGATGAAAGCACGCTGGCGCAACCCGAAAACCGGTAAACCAGAACTTGTGCACACGCTGAATGGCTCAGGTCTTGCTGTGGGTCGCACACTGGTTGCTGTAATGGAAAATTATCAAGACAGTGAAGGGCGGATACACATCCCTGATGTTTTGAAGCCTTACATGGGTGGCCTGGAAATCATTACTTAAATTGAGGAACCATTAACTTATTACAAATGGAGAAGTGCGCACCAAAAAGATTATTATATTTATTGTTTGCAGTCTCCTATTGCATGTTGGTATTCGACAATGTTGTTTATGCCAATACATTATTTATCGCCGAAATCACTGTAGACGCATTAAATGTTAGAGATCAACCCAGTACAGAAGGAAACATAATAGGCAAATTAAACAAAGGGGAACAAGTAATTGCTTCACCCGCTCAATGGGGTTGGGCGAAAACGCTTTTTCATGAAGAAACACCCGGGTATTTCTCAACGAATTACATGAAGATCATAAGAGTAATTTCTTCTGATGAGTCCTCTACTCGTGATCGTGATGAAGAAGGATCCTTTACTCTTGATGGTAATGAAAACATCGTATATGCCAAATTTATCGCCGAAATCACAGGAGACTCATTAAATGTTAGAGATCAACCCAATACAAAAGCAAACGTAATAGGCAAATTAAACAAAGGGGAGCAAGTAACTGCTTCACCCGCTCAATCGGGTTGGGCAATAACGCTTTTCCATGGAGAAACTCCTGGGTATTTCTCAACAGATTACATGAAGGTCATAAGAGTAGTTTATTCTGAAGGCCTCTATACGCTTGGAGGCCAAGAAGAAGAAATAAAATGCAATGCAGAATCGGCCAAACTAGATCTAGGTATTTCGAACATTGATTTTAAATGTAAGAAAAATCTAATTAATGAGAGATACAAATCTTGTAGTGCCTGGTTTAATATTGCAGTTAGTTCTGATTGTAATGAAAGGATGAGCGCAATAGTTGATTGCGAAGCCGAATTCAAACTTGAAACTGAGGATGGACTTGAGCCTCATCAAGTATCTGAATCGGGCTTAGGTACTATTTATCTAAATTATGGTCGAGGAAATGGCAAGATAAAAGTCAATTGGCAATCCGGAGTGATTCTTGACCCCGAAATAAATGTGCAGGTGAATAACGGGTCATGCTCAATAATAGCTGGGTATGATATTAAAATGAAGGGCGAATAACGATTCCTGAAATATTAAAACCCTATATGAATGGTTTAGATATTATTGCTTAATAAATAATGGATAATAAAATAGAAAATATCGAACATCTAGCCGATTTTCGAATTAAAACAACACTGGGCGTTACTCTTATCGCGCTCTTATTACTAATTCCATTTACAATAAACAACTTTTTACAAGATCGCCTTATACTGGGCTTAGGGTCACTGACTATAGTGATTCTTTGTGCTGTTAATGCATGGACCTGTATTCGCAACCGTTATTATTCGTCACTCATATTTTTGTTCCTCGTGCCAGCAGTTATCTTTTTCCTGGTAATGGCTTTCCGGGAGCAGGGCGCAATAATTACGTATTGGTGTTATCTCGCTGTACTCTCCTTCTATTTTATGCTGCCTGAGCGGCAGGCGTGGATCTCGAACATAATCTTTCTTGGCATAATTTTTCCCCAGGCATGGGGTGTCCTTGAGCAAGCTTTTATGATTCGGTTTGTAGTTACAATCCTGGGAGTAAGTGCTTTTTCGGCCATGTTTGTTCGTGTTATTACGGAGCAGCAGGAAATATTAAAAACGCATGCTGTGATCGACCCGCTCACAGGGCTTTTGAACCGGACAACACTCAACGATACATTCGAACTGATTATTCAACAGAACCGTCGATCGGGTGTGCCTATGACTATCGCGGTTCTCGATATTGACAAGTTTAAGATGGTCAATGATAGATTTGGACACAATCGGGGTGACAAGGTTCTGCGTGGTATCGCTGAACTTTTGCATAAGCGCATCCATCGTCGTGCAGACAGTGTGTTTCGTATGGGTGGCGAGGAATTTCTCGTGCTTTTGTACAACACAGATATTGCAAATGGCCGACAAGTTGCTGAAGAACTACGCAGCGAAATAGAAAAGCTTGATCTCATTCCAGATCACCCGGTAACGGTCAGCATTGGCATTGCAACCCTTATGTCTTCTGATGATCATGAAAGTTGGATGAAACGCTGTGATGAAAACCTCTATAAAGCCAAGGAGGGTGGACGCAATATGGTTGTGTCCTGACACCTAATCAAAAGGGTCAGTGCCGGTTAATGTCTATTTTAAAAATTAAAAGTACTCAAGTACATTAAATTTATTTATGCGCTATATCTTTATCGGTAAATAAATAATGTTTCAGTTCTTTATCCATAGTCGGATCTTTTCTTCTGATCCATTCCAGCACCATGGCGGCATGTTCTTTTTCTTCGTCACGGTTATGTGCAAGGATGGCTTTTAAATCTTCATCCTTACATGCATTAACACGTTGGTTATACCAGTCAATCGCTTCTAGTTCTTCCATGAGTGATGTAATGGCACGATGCATGTCCCTTGTTTCATCAGTCAATTCATCGATTGGTTCGTGATAGCCTTCATTCGCCATAATTCTGTTTCCAGTTTAATTTAACTGTTTTAAAACTGCTTCGAGGCTTTCCTTGGCATCACCAAAAAACATGCGGGTATTTTCCAGGAAGAAAAGTGGGTTTTCTACTCCAGCGTAGCCTGTGGCCATACCTCTTTTAAGCACGATGGTTGTTTCACCTTTCCAGCATTCCAGTACCGGCATGCCAGCAATCGGGCTATTTGGATCAGTCAATGCTGATGGATTGACAATATCGTTTGCCCCGATCACCATTGTGACATCTACATCTGGAAAATCTTCATTGACTTCATCCATTTCAAAGACAATGTCGTAAGGTACTTTTGCTTCAGCAAGTAACACATTCATATGTCCGGGCATGCGTCCTGCGACAGGATGAATCCCGAAACGAACATTAGTTTTCTTGTCACGTAAGGTTTTGGTTATTTCATTCACTATATGCTGTGCTTGAGCCACTGCCATACCATAACCTGGAATAATCATGATTTCTTTCGCTTCTTTTAGCAGACTAACAACTTCTTCAGTTTCTACTGTAATCACTTCACCCTGCTCACCATCGGCGCTTACGACAGCTGTACCAGAACCGGTGCCAAAACCACCCGCTATAACGGAGATAAAATTTCTATTCATGGCACGACACATGATGTAACTCAGAATGGCACCACTACTACCGACCAATGCACCGGTGACGATGAGCAAATCGTTACTCAACATAAATCCTGTTGCAGCGGCTGCCCAACCGGAATAACTATTGAGCATAGATACTACGACAGGCATATCTGCACCACCAATGGCCATGACCATATGCACGCCAAAAACCAGCGCGATGCCTGTCATGATCATTAATGGCAGCATAGGATTACCACCGATTTCTGCTTGATGAACAAACTGATAGCCAAAGTAGATGCTGCCAATGAGTAAGCCCAGATTTAACCAGTGACGGGCAGGGAGCATCAATGGCGAACCACCAATCTTGCCACTCAATTTTCCAAAGGCAATGACTGAGCCGGAAAAGGTTATAGCACCGATTAAGACACCAATATATATCTCAATCTCGTGAATGGTCTTTTCTATGGGAGTAGGAAAATGAGCATTTGGATCCATAAAGGTAGCATAGCCAATCAAAACCGCAGCCATACCGACCAGGCTATGGAGTATCGCAACAAGCTCTGGCATCTGGGTCATTTCAACCTTCATTGCCAGCATGTAACCAATGATGCCGCCGATTAGCATCGCAGTACCGATTTCCATATAACTGGTCACGCCAGGGGCAGATACCGTAGCAACGATGGCTATAGCCATACCAATCATGCCGTAGGTATTTCCTCTGCGGGATGTTTCCTGATGACTCAATCCGCTTAAGGCCAGAATGAACAGGATGGTCGCGGCAATATATGAAACTGTGATGATTCCTTCAGACATTTTTCGCGCCCCTATCTCTGAAACATTTTCAACATACGGCGAGTTACAGCAAATCCGCCGGTAATGTTGATGCTGGTGATTAATACGCCTATACCCGCGAGTATTGAGACAGTGGGATCCAAAGCTGATATCTGAATAAGTGCGCCAATGACGATGATGCTACTAATAGCGTTGGTGACACTCATCAAGGGTGTGTGCAGTGATGCAGTGACATTCCAGATGACCATATAACCAATAAAACAGGCCAGTACAAACACCGTAAAGTGCGTCATAAATGAGGCGGGAGCAACGGCACCAAGACCAACTAGTAATAAACCACCAATTAACATCGGCAGAACTTGTTTGATCGGGGCAGGGATGATGGATTTTTTCGGTTCTGCCGCTTCTATTACAGCGGCCTCTGCAGGTTTCGCTGCGGGTGCAGCTGATAGTTTCGGCTCCGGTGGCGGCCAGGTGATTTCACCTTGGTTAATCACCGTGGCTCCGCGTATGGCTTCATCTTCCATATCGATGGTGATTTCACCATTCTTTTCGGGGGTCATGTCAGTCAATATGTGACGCAGGTTTGTACCATATAATTGACTGGACTGCGTTGCCAGGCGGCTAGGTAAATCTGTATAGCCAATCATTGTCACGCCATGTTTTACAACAACTTTACCTGCTTCTGTGCCTTCACAGTTACCGCCCTGTTCAGCGGCCAGATCAACAACAACACTGCCATCTTTCATAGACTTGATCATTTCTTCTGAGATCAATCTGGGGGCCGGTTTGCCAGGTATCAGGGCAGTGGTGACAATAATATCGACTTCCTTTGCCTGCTCGGCAAACAACTCCATTTCAGCATGGATAAATGCCTCACTCATTTGTTTAGAGTAACCACCAGTGCCGGTGCCATCTTCTTCGAAATCCAGCTCAAGGAATTCAGCATCCATACTTTCGATCTGTTCTTTCACTTCCGGGCGGGTATCAAATGCCCTGACAATGGCACCCATACTCTTGGCAGCAGCAATCGCAGCAAGACCGGCAACGCCAGCCCCAATCACCATGACTTTTGCCGGCGGCATTTTACCGGCTGCAGTGATTTGCCCAGTGAAGAAACGACCAAAGTGTTGAGATGCCTCAACAATGGCACGATAACCTGCAATGTTGGCCATTGAGCTCAATGCGTCCATTTTTTGTGCGCGTGAGATGCGGGGGACACTGTCCATGGCTAAAACAGAGGCGCCTGTGGCAGCCAATTGTTTTAAAAGAGATTCGTTCTGTGCCGGCCAGATAAAGCTGATTAGTGTTTTTCCGGCGCTCAGGTAATCGATTTCAGAGGGCTCTGGTGCTCTTACTTTCAGAATAATGTCAGAGCTGGCCCACAACTGTTTTGGATCGCTAATAACTTCAACACCCGCATCACTATATGATTGATCAGAAAAATTTGCTTTTTCGCCAGCACCTGTTTGTATGGCGACTGTAAATCCTAATTTCTGCAACCATCCTGCAACTTCAGGCGTGGTCGCAACACGCTTTTCATCAGCGTAGACTTCTGCGGGTATTCCGATCTGCATATAAACATCCCCTAAAATGCTTGAAATATTCGTTGTTACTCATTGATTTGTCATACTTGACACGGCGATACGACGATATCGTCGGCACATAAAACGGCGTATCCTAGCATGAATACAGTGTGAGAAACAAAAAAGCCCGGGTCATGAACCCGGGCCTTCGTAGAATAAAGGTTTTTGCTGTTAGCGATTAATCAATCTTTACCTGCAACAGCGCCCAATATGTGTAGCAAGCTCATGAAGAGGTTGTATATAGTGATATAAAGCGTGATTGTTGCCATGATGTAATTTGTCTCGCCACCATGGATGATTTCACTTGTTTGGTAAAGGATTAATCCTGACATTAATAATATAAAGACGCCTGAAACAGCCAATGAAAGCAGGGGCAGGCTAAAAATCAATGCACCAATGCCTAACAGAAAGGCAGTAAGGATACCCACCATCAAGAAACCACCCATAAAGCTGAAATCTTTCTTTGTGGTTAATGCGTAGCTTGAGAGACCAATGAATATTGCCCCCGTACCACCCATGGCCAGGGCAACGAGTTCAGCACCATTAGAAAATGCATGTAGATACATACTAATCACAGGACCGAGTGTCAGACCCATAAAACCAGTTAGTGCAAAGATTGACAATAGGCCCCAGGCGCTGTTTCTCAAGCTTGTAGTAAGAAACAATAGGCCAAAATAGCCGCCAAATGTGACTAATGCACCCATGTATGGCAGGTTCATTTTCATGGACATACCGGCCGTCAGTGCACTGAAAAGCAAGGTCATTGAAAGCAACATATAGGTATTCTTGATTACTTTATTTGTTGCCAGGACAGATTCAGAGGGTCTGCGGACAACAATTTCTGGGCTGTGGCTCATTTGTACATAATCTCCTTAGTAAAAAACATAATGATATGCTTATAGTATGAGGGTTATCTCCTCATTTTCAAGCCTAAACAGCTTTAAAAATTCAGACAAGATGTCAATGCTATCCCCGTGATTTATATTTAGCGACAGACAAGCTCGCGCTCCCCTTCGTCTTCTTCGTCAAAGATAAGTTCACCAAAAGTAGAACCGAGTTCTTCCTGGAAATCGTTAAGCACGATAACCTGGTCAGTGGCATCAATCAGGTTTCCACTCCCCGGAGGTGGCCCACCACTACCA
>JAKZTI010000159.1:0-7371 GCA_047517145.1 Gammaproteobacteria bacterium | reverse complement strand
ACATAAAGACATGCATCACTGTAATTCACACAGGGTTTAATTAATCAGTTTTGGAGGTCGCCTTAGAGGTATAGAGGTATTTAAAACGAGACGTTCATCTTGTGGAAATTGAACTACTTGATGATTTATTTGTGAAGACATTAACGGCGAATTAGAAACGAACAATAGTGAGCCATTACATAGGGTCATGTACTGACAACAACTCTTAGATGATTCATCTGAAGTCTTTTTCTGATCGGCATGACAATTTTTACTTGTCGTATCCATGGGAGTCTGTTGTGTATCAGTTTTATCGGACATATCACAGGTACACATAACACTGCCTGCAGTAGCAGTAAATGCAAAACAACACAGCACGATGAGGTAGATTATTTTAGACAACTTAGGCATGTTCCCAAGTTTAGTACGTTTCAGACAAAAAACACATAATACTGTTAGTGACGGGAGTAATAATTAAGTTCCATTTGATGTGGAAAAAAATGGCGCGCCCGGAGAGATTCGAACTCCCGACCCCCTGGTTCGTAGCCAGGTACTCTATCCAGCTGAGCTACGGGCGCAATAATTTTTAAACTATTTATTTCTACACCTAATCACAAAAATAGCGCTTCGCGCTATCAGTACTCTCGAAAACGTGTTCCCGACGTTTTCTACCTCCTGCGTCCTACAGTCGTATCCAGCTGAGCTACGGGCGCATAGATTTGTGATGCGAATAATATAGGAGTTCTTTGCATAGTCAAATGGCGGAGAGAGAGGTCGCTCTCGTCCATCCTTGGCCTCCGCGGCACCTGTGCATCCATGCACATTGGGATTCTTAACCCTCTTACCGGGTTCGAACCATTCAACGATAAACAAATACAGGGTCGTTGACCCTGTATTTGTTTATTGGCGGAGAGAGAGGGATTCGAACCCTCGATACGGGATAAACCGTATACTCCCTTAGCAGGGGAGCGCCTTCAGCCGCTCGGCCACCTCTCCGTAAAATCTATTGATAAATCTGATTTGATATTGAATAACTGAATGGCGAGCAAGAATACCCACCTGCTAAACGACAGTAAAGTAAATTATCTGCGAAATCTGACCTGCCGAAAAATCAGAGTTTAATCAGTCTTCGCATCCGGGTGATTCTTATCACCTTCTTGTTGAATTCGGTCATAAATTTCTTCACGATGAACAGCAATTTCCTTAGGGGCATTCACACCGATGCGAACCTGATTACCTCTGATTCCAAGTACGGTGACAGTAACTTCATCACCTATCATCAATGACTCACCTACTCTGCGTGTCAATATTAACATCTGTATTTCTCCTGTACTTTCCTTATAGGGCTATCTAATTCTAGCCCATTTTTTCTAACTTATTCCTGAACTGATACTGCCTCCCTCTCACAAGTCGGCACTATCTTCCAGATTAAATTCTGAATGCAAGGTTCTCACACCCAACTCCAGATATTTCTCATCGACAACGACAGATACTTTTATTTCTGACGTAGAAATCATTTTTATATTGATGCCTTCTTCAGACAGGGCATTAAACATCTTGCTGGCTATGCCTGCATGAGAACGCATGCCGACACCTACCACAGAAATTTTTACAATGTGGTCATCACCTGTCACATCAGATGCATCCAGTTCACTGGCCGTCTTCTTCAATATATCCAGTGCTTTTTGGTAATCATTCCGATTGACGGTAAAAGTAAAATCAGTCGTGTTATTGACCCCGACATTTTGCACAATCATATCGACCTCGATATTGGCATCTGCGATTGGACCTAAAATCTTGTATGCAATCCCGGGTTTATCTGGTACGCCTACCACCGTTAATTTAGCTTCATCTTTATTATGTGCAATACTCGAAATGAGTGCTTGTTCCATACCTTCGTCCTCTGCTGTAATCAGCGTTCCATCTCCTTCCTCAAATGAGGATAAAACTCGTAGCTGTACATTATGATTCCAGGCGAATTCCACCGAGCGTATTTGCAATACTTTCGAGCCTAAACTCGCCATTTCCAACATTTCTTCATAAGTGATGACATCTAGTCGTCGTGCCTTGGGTTCAATACGTGGGTCGGCAGTGTAAACACCATCCACATCTGTAAAAATATGACATTCATCTGCCTCTAATGCTGCGGCCATGGCTACTGCCGTAGTATCCGAGCCCCCTCTACCAAGAGTGGTTATATTCCCATGCTCATCTATACCCTGGAACCCAGCCACAACAACAACCTCTCCTGCCTTAAGCGCTTTCTTTACCCTGGCGGCATCGATATCAATAATTCTTGCCTTATTATGCGCACTATCCGTTCGTATATGGACTTGAGAACCAGTGAATGATCGCGCCTGACAATTTTGCTCTTCAAGCGCCATCGTTAAGAGGGCAATGGTCACCTGCTCACCGGTAGACAACAACACATCCATCTCTCTGGAACTTGGTTGTTCTGAAATCTCTTGTGCCAGCCCCAGCAGACGATTCGTTTCTCCACTCATGGCAGAAACTACGACCACGACATCATGTCCTTCAGAGCGGACCTCAGCAACCTTCTCAGCAACATCCTGTATGCGGCCAATGCTACCGACAGAAGTTCCACCAAATTTTTGTACCAATAACGCCATATTTTCCTTGCCAATGAGTATACCCCATATGGGGTAGATTATGATGTATTTAAAAGGGCAAGGATTCTAACGGATATGAAGCGGCTGGGGAATCCTGTCCCTAATAATTATTCCTAAATCACAGAATAATACTGTCCAGGCAATTCTATTGAATTGATGTATATTTGTGAATGGTTGATTATTTGAACCAGGCCTAGGTTTTGATCTTTTCTCGTACCCAGTCTGTAACGCTGCCAAGTGCCGCGTCAAGTTTGGCCGGGTCATTACCCCCTGCCTGTGCCATATCTGCTCGCCCCCCTCCTTTGCCGCCCACTTGCTGCGCAACAAAATTAACCAGGTCTCCTGCTTTTATCCTGTCGGTAATATCTTTAGTGACACCTGCGATCAGGGTGACTTTATCGCCTTCAACTGATGCCAGCACCAATGCTGCTGTTCCCAACTTGTTCTTTAATTGATCCACTGTCTCTCTAAGCGTATTCACATCAGCGTTATCAAGTATCCTGGCACTGACTTTAATGCCCTCGATCTCTTCTGCATCTGAAGCCATGTCACTACCGGCACTACTAGCTTGCTTCGCCTTTAATTTTTGCAGTGTTTTCTCCAGCTCACGCATCTTTTCAAGTTGTTGCTCCATGCGTGAAACCGCCGAGCTACGATCTGCTTTGAGCAATCGTGTCAGATCATTTAATTTCAGTTCACTATCCCTGATCCAGTCCAGAGCACCTTCGCCGGTCACTGCTTCGAGTCGGCGCACTCCAGCAGCAATACCTGACTCGGATACAATCTTCATGATACCGATATCTCCGGCACTGTTTACATGTGTGCCGCCACATAATTCTGTTGAGAATTCACCACCGATTTTTAATACGCGTACTGTCTCGTCATATTTTTCACCAAACAAAGACATGGCACCGGACTCCCTGGCATCTTCAAGGGCCATTACCTGGACTTGCGTTTCCCTGTTTTCAAGAATTTGATGGTTTACTAATGATTCAACTTCCAATAACTCTGCTTCTGTCACTGGTTCGCTATGTGAAAAATCAAACCGTAACCTGTCTGCATTCACCAAAGAACCCTTCTGTGTCACATGTTCGCCCAGTACTTTTCTGAGGGCAGCATGCAATAAATGTGTGGCCGAATGATTTCGCATAATGTGTAATCGCCGATTTTGATCAACCTGACAACTCATTAACTGCCCTACTTTAAGTTCACCCTCTTGCAGAGTCCCTAAATGCACATGTGCCAATCCTTGCTTCTGTGTGTCGTTAACCTCAAAGAGAACTCCTTCCGAGTATAGAGAGCCGCTATCACCAACCTGGCCACCGGACTCCGCATAAAAAGGGCTTGCCTTTAGGATCACTACACCGAACTCACCAGTTTTCAACTCATTTACTGATTCACCATCCTGATATATTGCTTCAACGAGCGACTCTTGGCTCAATAATTCATAGCCACTAAATTCAGTCTGCAAATCTGTGTCAGGTAATTCCGACATATCGACACTAAATTTGCTTGCAGCCCTGGCCCTTTCACGCTGCTGCTCCATGGCTTTCTCATAAGCTGCTTCATCCAGGCTTAAACCTCGTTCGCGTGCAATATCGGCAGTGAGATCAACAGGGAATCCGTAGGTATCATAGAGCATGAATACAACGTCACCTGGTATGACAGAACCTTGCATCTCGCTAATAGCAACTTCCAGATGTTTTAATCCCTGCTCCAGTGTCTCCGCGAAACGTTGCTCTTCTTTCAGGAGCACCTGACTGACGCGTTCACAATTCTTATTCAGTTTTGGATAGGCCTCACCCATTAAATCATTCAGTGGTGATACCAGCATATGGAAAAAAGGTTCAGTAAAACCCAGTTTGTTTCCATGTCTGATGGCACGTCGGATGATCCTGCGTAATACATACCCACGCCCTTCATTAGAAGGTAATACCCCATCTGTAACCAGAAATGCACAGGCGCGGATATGATCTGCGACAACTTGTAAAGAAACTGTTTCGGTGGACTTCCCTTTACCTGGTAAAAGAGATTTAATCGATGCGATCAGTGATTTAAACAGATCAATGTCATAATTACTGTGAACATCTTGCACCACTGCGGCGATGCGTTCGAGCCCCATACCCGTATCTACCGAAGGTGAGGGTATCGGCTTAAGATTACCTTTTGCATCACGGTTGTATTGAGTAAACACCAGATTCCAGATTTCGACATAACGATCGCTTTCCTGATCAGGACTACCAGGCGGCCCACCGGGAATATCATCGCCATGATCATAAAATATTTCAGTGCAGGGACCACAGGGGCCTGTGTCTCCCATCTGCCAGAAATTATCTTTCTCACCACATCGACTAAAGCGATCTTTTGCAATACCTATTTCATTCAACCAGATATCTGCAGCTTCATCATCGTCTTCAAATACCGAAACCCAGAGACGTGTTTCAGGAATGCCCAGCTCTTTTGTTAAAAAGTCCCAGGCATAAACAATGGCATCACGTTTGAAATAGTCACCAAAACTGAAATTTCCCAGCATTTCAAAGAAGGTATGGTGACGCGCGGTATAGCCTACATTCTCAAGATCGTTATGTTTACCTCCGGCGCGAACACAGCACTGTGAAGTTGCTGCTTTATTATATGGGCGTTTATCGATACCGAGGAAAACATCCTTGAACTGAACCATTCCGGCGTTGGTAAAAAGCAGGGTCGGATCATTGCCAGGTACCAGAGAACTACTGGCCACAATTTCATGATCTTTATCACGAAAATAATTGAGGAAGGCACTGCGAATGTCGGAACTGCTTTTCATGCTTTATCTATCTGGCTTAATCTGTTTTGAATAGTCGTTTTATATGTTCACTACTAAAACCGCGACTATATAGGAATCGAGATTGTAATGCCTGCTTTTGATAATCGGCAGGCACCTCGTTACCATATTTTTTTGTTCTCACTTCATTCGCCAAAGTCAGCCAGTTAACCTCTGCAGAATCCAGATAGATTGAAATGAGATTTTGGTCCACACCGCGTTGATTTAATTCCTGTTGTATCTTCAATGGCCCCTTACCATTATTAACACGGTGATGCACAAAACTTTCAGTGAAGCGTTCATCACTCTGCAGACCCTCATCTGCAAGCTTGTCCAGCAATTCTTCGATCAGGGCTTCATCCTCACATCGTCGCGCAAGTTTATGCTGAAGCTCTTTACGCGAGTGTTCACGCCTGCCCAGGAAGTCACAGGCCCGCTGCAAGACTTCCTGGCGCTCCGCGTTCATCTTACAGATCAGGCACTAAGCTTTTCTTCAACTACTTCAGCCTCTTTGGTTTCTTCAGCCCCATCAGGCAAGGATCTATCTGCAACAGATGGCATGAGTTTTTCTCTTATTTTCGCCTCGATTTCATCTGTAATGTCAGGGTTCTCTTTTAGAAAACTTCGTACGTTATCTTTGCCTTGTCCGATCCTGTTTTCATTATAGCTGTACCATGAACCCGCTTTTTCAATCAAGCCCTGCTTTACACCCAGGTCTACTATTTCACCGTGGCGAGATATTCCTTCACCATACAAGATATCAAATTCCGCCTGCTTGAATGGCGGTGCTACTTTATTTTTAACCACCTTAACCCGTGTTTCGTTACCGACAATTTCATCGCCTTTTTTGAGTGCACCAATTCGGCGAATATCTAGACGCACAGATGAATAAAACTTCAGTGCATTACCACCAGTTGTTGTTTCCGGGTTTCCAAACACGACCCCTATTTTCATTCTTATCTGATTAATAAAAATGACACAACAATTCGCGCGTTTGATGTTGCCGGTTAATTTCCTTAATGCCTGTGACATCAAACGAGCAGCAAGCCCCATGTGTGAAGCACCCATCTCACCCTCTATTTCTGCTTTTGGAACCAGCGCTGCAACTGAATCGATCACCACAAGTTCAACAGCACCACTACGAACCAACATGTCACAAATTTCGAGTGCCTGTTCACCTGTATCGGGTTGTGAAACCAGTAAATCGTCGATATTCACACCCAATTTTTCTGCATAGATGGGATCCAGTGCATGCTCTGCATCAATAAAAGCACATATCTTTCCCTGCTTTTGTGCCTCGGCGATGACTGACAAGGTGAGCGTCGTTTTACCTGATGATTCAGGGCCGTAAATTTCTACAACACGTCCGTAGGGTAAACCACCAACACCGAGGGCAATATCAAGACCCAATGATCCAGTACTGACAGTGGGCATATTCGTCACTAACTGATCTCCCATTTTCATTACTGCGCCCTTGCCGAACTGTTTTTCAATTTGACTCAAGGCCATCGATAATGCTCTTTTCTTATCATCGTCAACTGCTGCTGCTGTAGCCATTTTCATTCTCCATTTAATCTCAGGTTTAATTCACCTGGTCAATTTGTCCGGGTTCTTCCAAAAATCTCCTGACCACCCAGAATGGTCAACTTGATAAAGAATATAGGCTATACATTTGCATATGTCAATATAATTTACTACCTTAGTAGTTATTACTATGTAATATATTATATATAGGGTTTATTGGCTTTAGTATAATTTCCGATATTTCTACCGATTGGGCGTGATGACAGCAAAATGATGCTAAACGAGATTAAATGGGCGACCCGCCAAAGATTGCAATACATAGAGTTAATGGCATATTACACGGGTGTTATCACCCGCAGTGATGTTGCCAGGGCTTTTGGAATTTCGGATGCAGCCGCCACCAAAGACCTGAAGTTTTATAATGACATTGCCCCG
>JAKZTI010000158.1:0-9180 GCA_047517145.1 Gammaproteobacteria bacterium | reverse complement strand
TCATTGATGTAGAGTTCATTTCTATCTTTAGTGAGATTTTCCAGACTCTCATATCCGAGCACAGAGAATATTTCATCCAATGCTTTGCTATTTTGGTTAAAGCCAAACGAAATGATTATTTGTTCTGGCCTGAGCTTGAGTTTTTTGGCAACTGCAGCAAGATTATTTTTGTTATCGTCCGGACTTCCTTTTGTCTGGAAGCTATAAAATATTTTGACAAGGTCTTCCTCTTTTCCTGTCAGAATATCGCTGAACGTTGGCATTAGGATCTCTTTCTAAATGGACGATTGAATCAGATTAATACTGCTATATTCAAGAAGCTTTTCATCTTTGATTGATTAAATCTTGCAAGATGCCAAAGTTCCTTATCCATGGTTTGTTTTTGCCCAAACTTCCAGGAAGAGAAGTGACTGCTTTTTTTGCTTGTTCATATGTTGGATAACTACCATATAGTGCGTTATACCGGGTTTTACCTTTAATAACGACTTCAATGTAGGCAGGATTATCCACCAGATGATTTTTCTGAATGAAATGAATGATGTCTTTTTCCTTGAGCAAACTTGATAGTTGCAGCGTATATGTCCCACTAGATTGTTGCATGACCCAGTCTTCCCTTCTTATGTTGTTATCGCCAGACGCATTGGCCTTTGTCTGAGCAGGGGTCGTTTCCTGAAAGGGCTTACCACTTGCCAACTCAGAGACATCAGGATGCTGGACGGATTTTTTATCTGTTTGCTCAAGTTCAACAAGTTTTGACTTTGCTTCAGCCAGGCCACCATTGGCAGCAAGCGCATACCATTTTTTAGCTGTAGCAATATTTACATCAAGGCCGTACCCATTTTCATAAAAAACACCCAGATTGAATTGTGCCTGAGCAACCTCGTGTGCAGCTGATTTCCTGAACCATTTCAGGGCATGCTCATAGTTTTTATCCAGATATTGGCCAAATGCGTACATTACCGCCAAGCTGTATTGTGCATGAGGATGATCTTGTTCTGCCGCTGATATGAACAGGTTAGAGGCTTTTTGATAGTCTACTTCCAGACCGATACCACGATAGTACAAAAGGCCCAGATTAAACTGGGAATCGGCCAGACCTGCATTGGCTGATTGTTCCCACCAATACGCTGCTTTTAGATAATCCTGTTCAACACCCTGACCTTGAAAATATTTAACCCCAACGTCATGTTGTACCACAGGGATTCCTTGCTCTGCTGCCTTGATATACCACTCGATTGCCTTAGTTGGATCTTTAGCAACGCCATGGCCAAAGTCATACATTATTCCCAGCGTGACCTGTGACTGAGAATCACCGTTTTCAGCTAGTGGTTTAAGAATCTCCAGGGCCAGTGCATAATCCTTGTCCAGATAAGCCTTCTTACCATCTTCATAGCTTGCTGCCCAGATAGTAGCGGGTTGCAATAGTGCTAGTAGGCACAAAAAAGGAAATAAAAATGAGTTTCTACTCAAATTAGTTTTCAGGCTGAACATTAGTTTGTTACGAGCATGAAGTTGGTCGGTGTTTGTTTACTGGAGTAAAAATTATTATGCCATTTCCTTAGCAAGCGCAAAGATCTCTTCGGCATCAAAGACCTGATCGTTACTTTCAAATAATTTTTCGATACTGGCCCGGTGCACGGCCAATTTCAGGGTGCCGAAGCCAATAGCTCCCCATATGATCTTGCCGTTTCTTTCTTCACCGCGATCAAACATCTCAGTACCTCCCACGCCTAGAGGTGGCGTTGCGTTGGCATCAGCAATAAGCTCCAGGTTCGCATTGTCCTGCCAATGTTTTGGCTCGAGCAACTCAACTCCTGCCGCCCCTGTAGCAAATACCACTTGAGCATCCTCAATAGCTTTACCGCGTGCATCATTATCAATGGCCTCAACAGGTGTCGCATCAACGTCAAAGCTTGTTTTAATGTCATTACAGGCCTGTTCGGCACGTGCCATATCGCGGGATGTTATGGTCACGTCTGCACCTTCTTTCGCCATCATAACAGCAGCACGTCGTCCAACGGGGCCAGTCCCGCCAAGTATAACCGCTTTTTTTCCAGCAATGGCTCCACTGGTCATGAGTTTGGCAACACCGGCAGCTGCGGTGGTGTTGCTGCCATTACTATCGAGCATGACTGAAACGCGGAAATCTGCGAAAAAAATATTTTGTACTGCCTTGAATAAGGCTTCGCCGGCCATCATATCGCTACCGCCAATAAATAAGGCAGTGAGTTTCTTTTCCTTGGGTGCACGCGTGAATATAGCCCCCTCGACCAGGGGAGTAACATTATCCGGGGCACAATTACCGTGCCCAATGACGTGGTCTGCACCACCATCATAGGCGACAACCGAATCAAATACGGCTGGGTGGGCGTCTGTGTCTAACTGGAAAAGAAGCTTTTTCATCATGATTCCTCTAACTGATAACTGAAATTTATTATTTTTGTGTAATGCCTGATGTCTTGTTTTTATACAGGCCTTACGTGAAGCCATAGCGGATCGTAGCTGGTTTCTGTCTGGGCCGTATGTTAGCACACGACGAACGAGAGAAAAATCTCGGTAACCCAGGTCTATTCAGGCTTAGTCGAGGCCTAATCAATAGATATTAAAACCGAATATTCCCTGATTTCGGAGATGATGCAATCTGGCCTATAATCGCCCCTGTTTGCATATAATTTTTATTTAAAAAGGTACACATAATGATAAAAGATAAATCACTTCAGGTTTTTCTGGACGAACTTGCCAGTAGTGCACCGACACCAGGTGGTGGTGGTGGTGCTGCAGTCATGGGGGCTATAGGTGCTGCTTTAGTCAGCATGGTCTGTAATTTAACAGTTGGTAAAAAAGGTTATGAAGAAGTCGAAGATGACCTTAAAGACGTACTGAAACAGGCCGAGGCATTGCGTGATCGCCTGACAGATATGATCCGCGCTGACGTCGAGGTCTTCGATCGACTGATGGCCTCGTATGGCATGCCTAAAGAAACAGACGAAGAAAAGGCCGCGCGTAGCGAAGAAATTCAGGCTTCACTTAAAGAAGCTACGGACGTGCCTTTGAATTGTGCTCGCGCCTGTGCTGAAGCTATTGAGCTATGTCGAGCTGCCGCTGAAAAGGGTAATTTGAATGTGATCAGTGATGCAGGTGTTGCCGTGGTGGCCGCAGATGCAGCCATGAAGAGTGCAGCACTGAATGTCTATATTAATGTTGGTAGCATCAAGGACCAGGCCTTTGCAGAAGAAAGATCAACCGAGCTGGAGAAGATTTTAAAGAGCGCGGATGGTCAGACCAGCGAAATCTATGAACTGGTCAAAAGCAAACTTTGATAGTCTAGTTTTAATCAAATAGAAAAGGAGTCTGACTTAACATCAGGCTCCTTTTTTTGTTTAATTATTTCGTATCTATTCGAAAAAGCGCATGGATAGATCCAGTGCCCGAATATGCTTGGTCAATGCACCGACGGAGATATAGTCGACGCCGGTTTCTGCAGTCTCACGCAAGGTCTTCATATCAAATCCGCCAGAGGCTTCCAGCCTTGTGCGTCCATCGGTAATTACAACGGCTTCACGCATATCTTCCAGAGAAAAATTATCCAGCATGATGATGTCTGCCCCAGCATCAATGGCTTCTATCAATTCATCTTGTGTTTCAACTTCAACTTCAACGGGTGTTTCCGGATAACGTTCTTTAGCAGCACTGACTGCATTGGTAATAGATCCGGAGGCGGCGATATGGTTTTCCTTGAGTAGAATACCGTCAAACAGGCCAAGTCGGTGGTTATAGCCGCCGCCACTACGAACCGCGTATTTTTGCGCTTCTCTCAATCCCGGAATGGTCTTCCGCGTATCCAGTAATTTTGTCGTAGTGCCTTCCAGAATCTTCGCATACTGACGCGCGGTTGTTGCTGTGCCGGATAAGGTCTGAATGAAGTTCATCGCTGTACGTTCACCAGTTAATACAGCACGAGCTGGGCCTTCTAAAATACACAATTCCTGATCAACAACGATGTCGTCCCCATCTTTAACGCGCCATTGAATATCAATATTTTTGTCTAGTTGTTTGAATACGCTGTCGAACCAACAGGTGCCACAAAGTACCGCATCTTCACGAGTGATCAATCGTGCTTTTATTTGTGCATCTTCCGGTAATAAATTTGCCGTAAGATCGCCATCGCCCAGATCTTCATGCAATGCCTGGTAGGCGACTTCATCAATACTTTTTAACAGATGCATTAGTCGAGTTCCATTGTCTATGTATTTTGCTCAGTTTCACTGGAAAAATATTCACGGGTGACTGAAAATATCACTGGACTTAGCAGGAGCAATGCAATCAGATTCGGGATTGCCATCAGTCCATTGAGAACGTCAGCTAATGTCCAGACCAAACCCAGTTTAACCAAGGCACCGGTTAGTGTCGCTAACACCCACAAAAATCGGTAAGGCATAATTGCTTTGATACCCAGAATATATTCTGCGCAACGTTCACCGTAGTAGCTCCAGCCCAGTATCGTGGTGAAGGCAAAGATAATTAATCCGAATGTGACAATATAACCTCCGCCTGCAAACCCCGTGTTAAAAGCCAGAGTCGACATGGGTGCCCCCTTGATACCGCTGTCCCAGGCACCCGTCAATATAATGACCAGCGCGGTCATTGAACAGATGATGATGGTATCAATAAAGGTCCCGAGCATGGCAATCATGCCCTGGCGAACCGGATTGTTGGTTTTGGCTGCAGCATGAGCAATGGCAGCGCTGCCCAGGCCTGCTTCGTTTGAAAATATGCCACGGGCAAATCCCCAGCGGATAGCCATCATCACAGTTGCCCCCAGAAAGCCACCTTCAGCAGCGGTGCCTGTGAATGCATCCTTAACAATTAACATCAATGCAGCAGGTACTTCAGAAATATTTATGATGATAATAATCAGTGCACCAAGAATGTAAGCACTGGCCATGAGGGGGACGAGTTTTTCTGCAACTTTAGCAATGCGTTTAATGCCACCCAAAATTACAGCACCTGTAAGTGATGCCATGACAACGCCCGTTACCCATGTGGGGACCTGAAACGATGCATATAATTCGCTGGCCACGGTATTGGATTGCACCATGTTGCCAATGCCAAAAGCGGCGATCATGCCGAACAGGGCAAAGGCCATGCCTAACCATGCCCAGTTTTTGCCCAGACCATTCCTGATGTAATACATAGGACCGCCGACATGATTACCGAGTGCATCAACCTCTCGGTATTTAACCGCCAGAACGGCTTCGGCATATTTGGTTGCCATACCAAACAGGGCAATGACCCACATCCAGAAGATTGCGCCAGGCCCACCAAAATAAATAGCCGTGGCGACCCCGGCGATATTGCCGGTACCAATGGTGGCAGACAGGGCGGTCATCAGTGCCTGAAATGGGGAAATGTCTCCTTCATTTGCAGCATCAGGCTTACGACCCTGCCAAAGCATTGAAAACGCCTTTACGGTCAGCCTCCAGGGCATTGCCTTGAGGCCGAAGGTTAAATAGAGACCCACCAGCGCCAGCAAAGGGATAAGGACATATTCACCCCAGATAATACCGCTGAGTTTATCGAGCAGATCTTGTAACGCTTGCATGGACGATTCCTTGGTTTTTCTTTCGAGGTTTCTTTAGTTAGCTAGAATGCAGGAAATGGGGTGGGTAAATCAACCTTCAATTAAGTATATAACGATGCCTTACTCAATTTGGTCTTACCCGATCACCAGGCGGCATCCTGAAAATTGATGTCGTTTGTCAGCCTGATAATAGTTTCTGAAACTGCTACGATGAATAACATCCTCCGTATAACGACTTGCACCTTTCATAACAAAGTGTGAGCCATCAAAATATGGCATGGAATAGCCAGCATAGGGAAAAGCCTTGAAGTTTGCATAAGGATGAAAACTGTTTTGACACCATTCCCACACCAGGCCCGTATTTTTCAGGCAACCATTTTGACTTGCCGCTTCCCATTCATATTCATGAGGTAATCGGCAGCCGGCCCAATTAGCAAATGCCTGGGCTTCATAGTAATTAATGCCCCAAACGGGATGATCTGAGTCAAGATGATGAGGACCTTTAATATCTATACCGAACCAGTTTTGCTGCTTGTCTCTCATCCAAAACTCAGGACAGCTAACGTCAAATTTCTCTTTCCAGTGCCATCCCTCCTGGCTCCAGTAATCTGGATTCTGATAGGCCGATTGCTCCATAAACAATAGAAATTCACTGTTGCTGACTGGTTTATTTGCAATATTAATATCGTCTGTTTTAAATTCATGGCAAGGATATTCATTGTCATATGGCAGGAAATCAGTTTGTGAGCCTATGCTATAAAGACCGCCTTCTAGCAGGGCAGTTGAAATGTTTAATTCGCTGCTGGAGAGCGGTTGTCTGACTTCAAATTCATCACACTCTTGCAATGTTTTTTGCACAAGTATCATATGCATTATTTCAAAATGTTGTGCGTAATGCTGAATCAGAAAATGAAATATAAAATCATGTTGCATGAGTGGATGATCATTTGCATCTTGATACTTCCTGTTTTCATATTTCTTGTTTTGATATTTGATGAGCAATTCCAGATTTTCCTGCTGCCTTTCTTTGGCCCACTGACAAAGTTCCGAATAGTCGGGTAAGTCCTCGCCTCGATCTGATTTGTTCGCCAACTCTGGAACGTAATGTGCTTTTAATTTCTGATCTGGTGAGGAAACACCTAATAGCTGTTCCCTGATCCAGTACGTTTCAGTGTAGACACAATGCCCCAGGTGCCAGCCCAAAGGACTTAAATCCGGATGGTATTGAATATTGAAATCTTCAGGATGTTCTTCACATAACTCCAAAACCTTCTGTTGATAATCTGCAAGAAGTTTGAAAAGAGTTGTGGGGTTCACAAGAAAACGAAGTTAGGGGGTGTGTTATCAGATAATGTGCAATAGCTGTGCTCGGGGACGGCTTGCCATTTTCCGGATTTGGTCAAGGCTTCTGAGGCGATTAAGATAGCATCTGGAAATTCATTTTCCTCGGTACTGTAATAGAGCGTCGGACATTTACCGTTGATGGCATGTCGCAAGATATAAAAATGAGTGCCATCACCAACAATCATATTTAACAACACTTTCTCATCATTAATGATCTCCGAGAGCGTAGATACCATTGCAGGGATGGCTTCTGCAACGTCAGGGGTCTTTAATAGTTGCTGACGCAGTAATGCGAATAAATATTCCGAATCTGTGTTGCCCTGAATTTCGGCCTGTATCGAGGCATTCAGGATCTCATGGAAAATAGATCTGATCTTAGGATTAAAATCTTCAATATAGCCATTGTGGGTAAATAATATCTGGTCGATTTTAAAAGGATGTGTGTTGCTTTGTGTGATTTGCTGACCTGGCGTGGCACTGCGCACATTAGCCAGCCAATAAGGACTGTACAACGATTCACACAGACTGCTGAGATTGGTATCAGACCATATGGGATGTGTGTTGGTGTAGATGGCTGTTTGTTTCGACGGGTTGATCCAGCCGAAGCCGAAACCATCCGCATTGAGAATGGCTTCGTCCATTTCTTTAGGTTCCCAGGACTGTTGATAAAGACTGTGGTCTGGTTCCATCAGGAACCTGCCCAACGATATCTCAGGGCCTAAATATGCAGCAAGACGACACATATAATTAATATAATGGTTTTGTCAGTTGGTGTGATTTCGTTTAGCCTAGCATGGCAATCATAAAATATTAAGATTAGAACGAAGAAACATAATTGACTCGAATAAATTGACTAATACAAACCCTATATTACAAGTTGATGTTCAAGGCGAATGGCTGGAAGGTGTGCGCAAGGTCATCTCTCCCAATTGTGACCAACGGCCTGATGATCTGGAGATAGACTTATTGGTGATCCATAACATCAGTTTGCCTCCCGATGAATTTGGTGGCGATTATATTGATCAGTTCTTTACCAATTCACTCGATCCGGAACATCATCCTTATTTCAAAGAGATCATATCTCTCAGGGTGTCTGCACATATTTTGATTAATCGTGAAGGTTTGATTACTCAATATGTGCCATTTAATCAACGTGCATGGCATGCAGGAGAGTCTGAATACGAAGGACGTGCAAACTGTAATGACTATTCAATAGGGATTGAGTTGGAAGGTTGTGATAACAGGGACTTTACCCATGAACAATATGAAACGCTGATAAATTTAACAGAGGCAATTATTCAGTTTTGGCCTAAAATGACCAATCAGAGGATCACCGGACATTGTCATATCTCACCAGATAGAAAAACGGATCCGGGACCCAGATTCAATTGGGACTTATATTATTCATCATTAAAGTTTTAATATGAGAAATAAAATATGACCTTGATTATTCTTTTATGTGGATTGGCCATGGAATATTTTCTAGGCGCACTGGATGACGTTCGTCAATTAACGTGGTTTAGCCGATACAGTGATTTTTTGGAAAATAAACTTGTTCAATCCAGATACTGGAATAGTGCCGCTGGCGTCATCATAACCCTGGCAGGCCCACTATTATTGATAATTTTGATTGACTACGGTTTGAGTGAAGTATTTTCCCCACTAAGTTACCTATTTGCCCTGGCCGTATTACTAAACTCATTTGGGCCGATTTTTCTTGATCAATCCCTGGATGCGTACGTGGAGGCACTGGATGCTGAAGATGATGTGCAAGCAAGACATTACGCAGGAGAGCTTTGTCATTCAGTGGCTGCACCTGATCCTGAAAAAGACGAACAGGAAATCATCGGCAGTATTTTTATTGAGGCCAATCAGCGTCTTTACGCAGTGATTTTCTGGTTTATTGTGCTTGGGCCTTTTGGTGCCATGCTCTACAGTTTAGTGAATAGTTTGAAATTCAAGTATCAGGATGTACATGGTGCCTATGCAGATTCTGTCCGGCACCTGAATCATATTTTAAATTGGCCCTCAACACGCCTGTTTGCCCTGGGGAATGCATTAGCCGGGAACATGATTGAGGCAATGGATGCCTGGAGGGTGAATGAGGAAAGCTCCTTTGCTGTAAATGAAACCGTGCTGATTTCATCTGGTTTCGGGGCCTTGCACTATCGTCCTGAAACAAATATGCAAGACGATGACCTGGACAGATCTTACTGGATCAGGGCAACCCAGGGCTTGATCAACAGGACCTTAAT
>JAKZTI010000157.1:0-3312 GCA_047517145.1 Gammaproteobacteria bacterium | reverse complement strand
TGCTAGCAAATTTAAATTGGCATGCTTATCACCATATTTCATGATGCCGAACCCAGCCAAATTACTTCCTTCTCTGGCTACTGCGACGTTAGTCGAACGATCCCGCAAAGCCTTTCTAACTCTTTCCGTATTCCAACTCCAACTTAAACCTTGCTCGATTAAATCCCTTGAAAGCATCGCTATCTCAGACGCATCTGAGTGTGTTGCAAGTTCGATAGTTGTATTCTCTTCAATCATTTTCTTTTGCTACATAACTTGCTGATAAGCGGCCACTAGAATGGTCGTTTATTTTTCTTATATAGTGAGCCAAAATTGCGCGTTTATTGGCTATATAGGAGTAAAGCGCGTCATTTTTAAAGGAATTTAACATTAGGTTTATATTACCTTGATACTGGTAAAAGGGAATACGAATGCTCAAAAATCCTCTATATGGGAGATGAATATATAACCTGTCGAACGTCCGCTTTCGCTGGAAAGCAGACGTTGGTGAATGACTGCTTCATACTGAAAGCGGACGTTCAAAAATAATTATCGTTTTACATAGGTGTTGGTAAAAAAAACCATCCTTGATTTTATATATTCTCAATCTAAACCACAAATTGTGCGATACCGTCACGGAAGGACCAATCAATATCGTGATTTTCCGCGATGGTAATTAATACGTTTGCCGGATCGAGGCCCGGATCAGCTGCGAGATTTTGAACAACTTTGGCGTAAAAAGCCTGTTTTGACTTGTTCGATCTCCCTGCCCTCATAATTAAATGCATCATGATCCTATCGTCAGTCCTATTCTGAAACTGCAAGCAATGCGGCTCAAGTTCATGAATGATTTGATATCGATCGTCGTCAGGAAAGCCCATGGTTTCGATCACGGCAGAATTTATACCATCAGCGACAGCTTTAATATACTGCGGTGTTTTACCTTTTAATATTGATATGTTTACTAATGGCATACTTATCTCCTATTTATTCAGACACATTCCAAGTATGTAAATGTGATTTCCATTCACCATTATTATCCAACTGGAAAACGTTGACTAAAATTCCGCCAAACACTGGTTTAGTTCCGTCTTTCTCCGCTCCATAGGCACTCCATTTCGAAACTTCGTACATCGTATTGCCATCATGATGAACACTAATGATTTCTATGGTGTGATTATGGACGCCATTCTCTATGAAACTACGGAACAGACCTTCTATTGCAATCCGGCCTTTGAGCACTTCGCCGTTACCTGGCGATAAGATTGCATTTTCATTATAAAGCGCGGCCACTGATTCAGGATCACCACTATTGAATGCCTTATTCCATTGAGAATTCAGTGCGGTAATCACAGCACGTCCACCTGCAATGTTCTCAGCTTGCAATAATGATGAATTAAATAAAAACATCAAGGCAACCAAGATGATTGGCCACGAGTTCTTAGTCTTAATTGTATTATTCATAGTAATTCTCCTTAAATGGTTTTATATCAGGTCATTGTTCTACTGGGCATGAATTATCACTAGACTTATGATATCCGTCCAATATAGAATATCGCTCATATGATATCGAATAGTTATCAGTTTAGATTTGAGCTTAGGCACCTTCGTACATTCATGGTTATTGCGGATGAACTGGGCTTCAGGAAGGCTGCAGACAAATTACATATCGCCCAACCGGCATTATCTCGCCAGATTGCACAATTAGAAGAAGCACTGGGTTGCCAATTATTTGATCGTCAAAAACGAAGAATTAAATTAACTGCAGCAGGAGAATTTCTTTATTACAAACTTCCTATATTATTTAGTGATTTACATGAAACTGCACATCACACCCAAAAGATAGCTTCTGGTCAATCTGCTATTCTCAGATTCGGCTATTCAAGTGCGGCTATGTCATGTTTTCTTCCATCTGTGATTCAAGAAATTCAAAACAATCTTGAAGGTTGTGAATTTAAATTTGTTGAAGAAACCTCTGACGAGTTAATTGGAGGTGTTATTTCTGAACGTCTTGATGCAGCATTTATCCTTTACAGACCTGATCATCCTTTACTAAAGACTATTCCAATTAGAGCAGATCAGACTGGTATAATATTGCCTGAAAGTCATCCTTTGACTCGCAAAAAAACCGTAGCTCTTGAAGAATTGAAAAATGAAACCCTTATTCTATTTCCGCGTGCTACAAACCCCTTTATGTATGATGAGATTATTTCCTACTGTCATCAAGCAGGATTTAGTCCAAGAGCAATTATCGAAACCGCACCACGATCGACTGCAATTGGTTTGGTTGCTGCAGGACAAGGGGTCGCTACTATAGCAGCATCACTGAAACACTCATGCATTAAGGGCACGACATTCCGTCCCTTAGTACAACCTGGACCAATGATAAATTACAGTTGTATAACTACCTCTGAGCGTACAGGTAAGTGGGTAGATGTATTGAGTAAATATATTCAACGAGAGCTTTCTTAAATACTAGCATTAGAAACGAACGTCCGCTTTCGCTGGATAGCAGACAGTCAGCTTCATACTGAAAGCGGACGTTCAGATTTAACGCCGAGTTAATGCGCCGCTGAAAGCGGTCGCATTGAACGACTTGTTAACTTTCAATAAGCACCCTGCGAATAAGTTAACTCATAGCTATGCGAATAAACTTCAAAGATCAGACCAAATGGATCTTCCACATAACACATTCTGTAGGGTTTTTCGCCTGGATAGTATTCACGTATTGGCATTCTTTGTTTGCCTCCGTGAGCTACAATTTTTACTACAAGCCCTTCTATATCTGGGTCCTGCACGCAAAAATGGAATGTGCTTGTTTTCCAGTATTCAAAGTCCTTTGGAGTCTCATTGTTTTTATACTCAAACATTTCAACGCCGATTTTGTCTCCGGTGGACATGTGGGCGATTTTGAAAGACCCCCAGCCACTTCCAAACACATCAATGCACATTTGTCCGATCGGTGTGTCTGACTCTTCGCTGATAACTGTTGGCTCCATGATGTGATACCAACCCATAACATCACTGTAAAATTTAGCTGCTTTTTCTACATCTGGAACGGAAATCCCAATATGGGAGAATGTCCTCGGATATGTACTCATGGTATTTTCCTCAATGAAAGTTAACAGTTTGTTCTACGGAACTCGCCGTAGTTTTCGGCTTTTGTTTTCTTTATCAACATGGTGTTAATGATTCCTTGAAAAACTATATACATCAATTGCTTATTATTATGCTCCAAATAAGCATAAAAAATAAGCCGCGCTTACCATCTTAGGGTAGTAAATAGTATATCAATGTTAATAGGCGAATGTCCGCTTTCGCTGGAAAGCAGAC
>JAKZTI010000156.1:0-7930 GCA_047517145.1 Gammaproteobacteria bacterium | reverse complement strand
AAAAAACTTAGCAAGGCAACGCTCAATTCTACACTCAGGCAATTAAAAGCATTCTTCCAATGGCTGGCTATGCAGTCAGGCTATAAATCTCGAATTAGTTATACCGATACGGAATATTTTAACTTATCTGATAAAGATACTCGTATTGCAACGGCACGACGTGAAACGGCTGTGCCTACACTGGAACAGATAAAGCATGTCATTGAAACAATGCCAAGCAATACCGAGATAGAAAGGCGAAATCGTAGCCTTATCGCTTTTACACTTTTAACGGGTGCTAGAGATAGTGCCACGGCATCAATGAAACTAAAGCATATTGATATGGTTAATAATTGTGTGTTTCAAGATGCCAGAGAGGTTAAGACTAAATTTAGCAAAACTTTTATGACTTTTTTCTTTCCGGTGGGTAATGAGATCCAGGAAATTGTTTTTAACTGGGTGAATTATCTTAAAGATGAATTACTTTGGGGGAATGATGATCCTTTGTTTCCTAAAACCAATATCATTACAGGTGAGGACAGAATATTTAAAGCGTCTGGCTTAAAGTGTGAACATTGGAGTACTGCATCACCAATACGCGCTATTTTTAAAGATGCGTTTGAGTTGGCCGATTTGCCACATTTTAATCCACATAGCTTTCGTAAAACACTGGTTACACTTGGACAAAAACTTTGCAGAACACCAGAAGAATTTAAGTCGTGGAGTCAAAATCTAGGGCATGAGGATGTATTAACGACGTTATATAGTTATGGTGAAGTGCAGCAACATCGGCAAGGCGAGATTATTCAGCAATTGAAATCTCCACGGCAATCTGGCGAACAGAATATAAATGAAATTGTAAGAGCAACGATTCTGGAAATGAACAATCAGAATACAAGTTAAAAAATATGGGTCTTCAGCAAAAACTGTGGGTTAATTCCGGCTCAGGCAAGTCACCCAAGGTGTGAAACAAAGCGATTTTAAGCACATCATAGCTCCTGTAACCATAGGCCTTTCTGGTGACCAGATTTATTTTACGATTCAAGCCCTCTACAATCCCCGAAGAGAAGGCTTTTTTCGCCTTGAACCAATTCATCATCAAGTGTTGATGTCGTCGAATCGTCTTGACGAACTTTTTCATCGGTTCCAGTTTGGAACGCATCGCCCTGGCACACCAAAGTTGTAGAAACCGCTCGGCCCAATAAGGCGAGCTATATTGCCAGAATCCCTGAAAACTCTCTTTCAGCAAATACGCCCGCACCGACTTTAAATCGTATTGTAATAGCTCCTCCAGTTTCAGCGCCTGCCTGTCCGTCAAGTTCGATTCGTTCTTTAAAAAACAATAACGGCTGTGCCTCAGCAACTCTTCATAACCGTCCCGCTTCAATCGTTGTGTTTCCTGTCTTCTCACCTCATCCACCGCCTTGTTCAATAACACCACAATGTGGAACCGGTCTAATATATGTAAGGCCTGTGGCGCCTTTCGCCTGATCACCTTCAGATAAGGCTTCCACATGTCCGAGCAGACATACTTGAGACCGGCACAACGGCTCTTGCCCAGTAACCTGCAAAAACCTAACAGACTCCTGACAGTGCGTTTTTTACCCACATACAATAAGCGTCGACAACCACTATCTAACTGATATACCACCGTTAAATACTGATGACCGCGTCGGTACTGCACTTCATCTACGCCGATAGCTTCAATCTCATCCAGACTTCTATGAGCCAGGCCATAACCCACCACCGATCCCACCGAGCGATACACCTGCTCCCAACTGGTGTGAAAGACATGGGCCACCTCCTGCCACGATAGCCGTCTCCCCCACCTCGCTAAAAACACCTCATAGGCCCGGGTGCGTGGACTCTTGCCTTCTGACCAGGGCACCTGTTCCACTTTCACCCCACAATTAGGGCAGTCCACGCGACGCATCACGTAACGTAAATACACCGGGTAGCCCCACAATGGCACAAAGGTAAACAATCGGGCCTGACTCCCTTGGTCATAACCACTTGCACTACCACCACAACCTGAACAAATCACTTGCCCGTTCTTGCGTGGCACCACCTCCACGACCAGGGCTTCGCGTCCAGTTATGACTTCTATTTGCTCTTTCTCGTACACAAATGACTTGAGATAATGACAACGATTTAATATTGTTCTGATGCGCATTGGGATTGTTGTTAACCATCTTGTTACTCTCTCAAGTTCCATGATGATTCTCTTCCCAATGCGCTTCAACTATGCTTTTGACATTTATCTACCCACAGATTCTGCGGAAGAGCCAAAATATTTATGAATGACTAACTAATTTAAGCCCCTTTTTTCCTGTTAAACTCATATTGCCTGTGGCTGCTTTATCAATGTATTCACTCCACCAATCCATTACGGGTTTTCTACGTTCAAGATAATCAGCACGGTTATAGGCATTGCGGACTTCATTCTTTCCGGTATGCGCCAATGCAGTTTCGATGACATCAGGATCGAAGCCTTGTTCATTTAATATAGTACTGGCTAGCGATCTTAATCCGTGTGCCACAAGTTGCTTATCAAATCCCATTCGTTTTAGTGCGGTATTTGCCGTTTGTGGGTGGGTATGTGTTTTTAAATTTCTATCTGATGGGAAAACAAACTCGCTATGTGAACTTAATGGTTTCATTAATTCAAGCAATGCCAAACATTGGGGAGATAATGGCACTGTGTGAGCTTTCTTCTTCTTCATGCGTTCAGCAGGTATGTGCCAAAGGCAATCATCAAAATCTATTTCATCCCAGCGTGTGCCAGCGGCTTCATTCGGTCTAACCATTGTGTGTAATTGCCATTCAATCAGGCATCGGGTAGTTAACTTGATGCTGGCTTGGGATAGTACGGTCATTAATGTCGGTAGTTTCTCAGGCTTTAGTGTAGGCATATGTCGTTTTACAGGTGTCTGAAATGCTTTGCTTATTCCTGCCAAAGGATTGCTGGTCATAATGCCTGCATTGACAGCATAGACCATTATTTCATTAAGACGTTGGCAAAGTCGTTTAACTGTTTCCAAACTACCCTTGGCAGCAATAGGCTGAATTATCTCTATGGTTTTTACAGCAGTGATCTTATGTATCGGTACTTTGCCCAGACTGGGGAAAATATGTAATTCTAATGACCTCCATGTATCAGTAGCATGATCAGCAGTAATATTAGCCTTTTTAATTTCTAGCCACTTTGTGGCGATGTGTTCAAGAGTATTACTGTGAGCAGTTTCGTTAAGTCGGCTTTCTTCTTCACGGTGTTCTTTGGGATCAATATCTTTAGCAAGTAATTCCTTAGCTGTCTTACGTTTGTTACGAGCTTCTGCGAGGGTTAATGTTGGGAATGAGCCAAAGCTCAGGCAGGTGCGTTTCTTCGTGTATGGTCTGAGATAATCAAGTAGCCACAATTTTGAGCCATTTGGTTTGATCCGTAATTGCAGTCCACCTCCATCCGATAAGGTGTAAATCTTCTTTTTTGGCTTCGCTTGTTTAACTTCTGTATTAGTCAGTGGTTTTGTCGTTCTAGCCATTTTTAGTAGTACCGCTAGTTGATATATTTGCATGGTACTACAATGAGCACTACTAAAAAAGCTGGATTTAATAGGATTCGCTAGTACGATATAGGTGGTTGTTTTAGGCTAAATCATTGTATTTAGACGTAAAAAAAGCCATCCTAGGACGGCTTTAAATACATGGTTGGTGGAGGCGGCGGGAGTCGAACCCGCGTCCGCAAGCACTCTGCCTTCGGCTCTACATGTTTATTCTATCTATTAATTTAGCCCTATATTACCCGACAGACAGGGAAAACATAGAGCGAGTTCGGATAAGTTTTAACGAATCCACACCGAACATGCTTCATCGCGATCTTATATGAGTCGACCCCGGTTATCTGAGCGTATAAGCACGCATCAGGCCGAGGGCACTATGCTGGTTATTAAGCAGCTAGTGCGTAGTTGTCGTTGTTGGCAACTATAGTTTTGTAGTCAGATTTACGAGGAAACTACACCTCGACATGCACCTTAGGTTTCGCTACCCACGTCGAAGCCAATACGCCCCCGTGTTTGAAACCTAATCATTAATTATACTGTATGAGGGGTCGTGAAAATAGAGATGAAAGAATTAATTAACGAATCTTTAACAGTCTTTGTTTTTCGCGTTTCCAGTCTCTTTCTTTTTCGGCTGCACGTTTGTCATGAGCTTTCTTTCCCTTTGCAACACCAATTTCAAGTTTGACCAGACCATGTTTCCAATAAAGTGCTGTGGGGATCAGGGTGTAGCCTTTACGCTCCACGGCACCGATGAGTCGATTCAGTTCGGTTCGGTGTAATAGACATTTTCTATTTCGTGTTGGATCGGGTTTGATATGCGTAGAGGCCGTTGGCAGTGCCGATATATTCGCACCAAAAAGAAATGCTTCACCACTTTGCAATAAAATATAACTTTCGTTGATCTGAACGCGGCCCGCGCGAATGCTCTTAACTTCCCAGCCTTCCAGTGACAGTCCGGCTTCATATCGATCTTCTATGAAGTAGTCGTGTTTGGCTTTTTTGTTAAGCGCGATGGTGCTGCTTTTGGATTTTTCTTTTTTGGCTTTTGCCACAATGAGTTCCGCCTTGATTCAGCGCGCGATTGTATACCCAAACTACCTAAACTCTGAAATCCACATTTCAAGGTAGTTTGGGTATAATTGTTTGATGGGAAAATACAATGACTGAGAAACGACAATCTATCCATGGTCAATGGTCTTCCCGTTGGGCTTTCATCATGGCAGCAACGGGATCTGCCGTCGGTTTGGGTAATATATGGCGGTTCCCCTATATAACCGGGGAATATGGTGGTGGTGCATTTGTACTCATGTATCTTGCTTGCGTTTTCCTGGTCGGTATCCCAATCATGATGGCTGAGGTCATGCTCGGTCGACGAGGACGCCAAAGTCCCATCAATACCATGGAGGCATTATCCAAGGAAGAAGGGTTGAACCCGGCGTGGCGTTATCTTGGCTGGATGGGGGTGGTTGCCGGTTTTTTGATCCTGTCTTTTTATAGCGTAGTTGCCGGTTGGACATTGGAATATATTTTTCAGGCGGGCTCAGGCAGTTTTCTGACAGCAACTGATGGAGAAATCGGTGAGGCCTTCGACAGTCTGCTGAGAAATCCCGGCCAGTTATTGGCCATGCATACTTTATTTATGGCATTGACGGTTGTCGTTGTTGCCATGGGCGTCAGGAGTGGTCTGGAACGCGCCGTTAAATTTTTGATGCCCGCGCTTTTCATTTTGTTATTAATTATGGTCGGCTATGCCATGTCCACTGATGGTTTTCAGGAAGGGCTGTATTATTTGTTTTATCCTGATTGGAGCAAGTTATCCGCTGAAGGATTTTTGGCCGCATTAGGTCAGGCATTTTTCAGTCTAAGTCTGGGTATGGGTGCCATTATGGTTTATGGAGCTTATCTCCCTGATGATGCATCGATTGGCCATACCACTGTCAGTATTGCTTTGGCCGACACACTTGTCGCAATCATGGCCGGACTGGCAATCTTCCCGCTGGTTTTTGCTTATGGTCTGGATGTAGGCTCAGGCCCTGGTTTGATTTTTGTGACCTTGCCTATTGCCTTTGGTCAAATGCCCTATGGCCAGATATTTGGCACGGGTTTCTTTATATTGTTATTGTTTGCAGCCTGGACCTCGTCAATTTCCCTGCTTGAACCCGCAGTCGCATGGCTAGTTGAAAATCGTGGTATTGCAAGACCAAAATCGGCGGCAATTGCTGGATTGATTGCGTGGACATTGGGCATTGGTTCGGTTCTGTCCTTTAATCTTTGGCAGGGTTATAAGTTGTTCGATAAAACCTATTTTGACATCATGGACTATGTGACCTCCAATATATTGTTGCCTTTGGGTGGATTACTCATCGCTATTTTTAGTGCATGGTTAATGTCGAAAAAAACGGTAGTCGCAGAACTTGGATTGGGGGAAGGGTTTGTTTTTCAGGCCTGGTTGTTTGTGGTGCGCTTTGTCGCACCTATCGGAGTTGTTGTTATATTTTTACATGCCATTGGTGTTATCTAAGGGATATTATTTGAGATAGTTGCGTATGACTGAAATTAGTAAAACAACTGTAGTGCCCTATACCTCGGATGAGATGTATGTGCTGGTAAATGATATCGAGTCGTATCCAATCTTCCTGCCCTGGTGTACTGAGGCAAAGATACTCTCTCAACAAGAGGAAAGTTTGACGGCAACATTGTCACTGGCATTGGGAAAGATCAAACAATCATTCACCACAGAAAATACCATGCAGGATGGATCGCGCATTGATATTCAATTGGTCGAAGGGCCATTCAAACATCTAAGCGGATACTGGCGGTTTATTCAGGAAGATGATCAATCTTGCCATATTCACTTACACATGCATTTTGAATTCAAAAACAAAATCATAAAGCATACTTTAGGAAAGGCATTTTATAAGGCGATGGATACACTGGTTGAATCCTTTGTGCAAAGAGCACAACAAATCTATGGCAACCGATAATGTATTACCGATAACCATCCCCATTGAGGTTGCCTATGCTTCTGCCAGTCGAAGCTGGCTGATTCCATTTGCAGTCGAAGAAGGAACCACAGTTCAACAGGCGATAGCAAGTTCAGGGATACTTGAACAATGTCCTGATATTAATTTGCAATCAAATAAAGTCGGAGTCTTCAGCAAAATTATCGAACTCGATGCTCCGGTCAGGGCAGGTGATCGTATTGAAATTTACCGTCATTTGATTCTTGATCCAAAAGAAGCAAGACGCCTACGTGCAGCAAAAGCAAAACTTGATAAATAATGTTTTCATCAAAACTTGTTTATCTTTTTGCTGCCCTTATCGTTTCCACAATTCTTATTTTTATAATTTCACTATTAATCGGCTCTGTTGATATTAGTATCAAACAGTTGTTGAATGCTTTGTGGGGTCAGGATGATTCACTGGTATCAAGCGTCGTGCTTGAACTACGATTACCGAGAACTGTTGTCGGTTTTATGGTCGGTGCAATGCTAGCTCTGGCAGGTGCTTTGATGCAGGTGCTTTTACGCAACCCATTGGCTGAACCATATGTATTGGGTGTTTCAGGGGGTGCGTCTGCTGCGGTATTGATTGCCATGTTGTCTGGACTGAGTAGCTTCTGGATTTCTGGGAGTGCTTTTTTTGGCGCAATGATTTCCATGCTACTGGTATTTGGGCTGGCTCATGGCAAGGGTGACTGGAGTCCTGCTCGACTATTACTGACAGGCGTAGTGATTGCCGCGGGCTGGGGCGCATTAATCAGTTTAATTCTGTCGATAACCCAGGGGACACAACTGCGGGGGATGTTGTTCTGGTTAATGGGGGATTTGAGTTATGCGCATTACACACACTGGGCATTAATCGTATTGATCGTTTGTCTAGTGGTTTCCTTGATGATTTCCAGAAGCTTGAACATCTTAGCCAGGGGCGAACTGCAGGCAGCAACTCTGGGGGTCTCTCCTAAAAAGATTCGCTACCTTATTTATTTTCTTTCATCATTATTGGCTGCGACATCGGTGACACTTGCAGGGAATGTCGGTTTTGTCGGATTAATTGTGCCGCATGCGATTCGTTTAATGGTGGGCAGTGACCACAGAATTCTTCTGCCCGCAGCATTTCTACTTGGTGGTTGTCTGGTAATGCTGGCAGATTGTTTGGCAAGAACGGTAATTGCACCTCAGCAACTTCCAGTCGGCGTGTTAACCGCGATTATCGGGATCCCTGTTTTCCTTGTTTTACTGAGACGGCAGCCATGAATTTATTGCAAGCTAATTCACTGACTGTATCGATTGCCGGAAAACCGATTTGCAATGAACTGAGCATAACAATGCAGCGCGGTGAATGTTGGGCCATATTGGGTGGCAATGGCGCAGGCAAAACAACCTTATTAC
>JAKZTI010000155.1:0-7917 GCA_047517145.1 Gammaproteobacteria bacterium | reverse complement strand
CATCACAAGTGATAGGAATAGTAGTTGGAAGTCGAACCGAGGCGGGTGTAGTTCAATGGTAGAACCTCAGCCTTCCAAGCTGATGGTGTGGGTTCGATTCCCATCACCCGCTCCAGATTTGAGTATGGTTGGCCTGGTTGCCAGTGATTTATGAACGTATCTGCTCATATAGCCCAGTCGGTAGAGCACTTCCTTGGTAAGGAAGAGGTCACCGGTTCAAATCCGGTTATGAGCTCCAGATAAGTGCTGTAGTAGGTTTGGTTTTTATTTTTTACTTAAGTTATATATATTAAATTGTTGAGGAGAAACTCCTAATGTCGAAGGAGAAATTTGAACGAACCAAACCACATGTAAATGTGGGAACGATAGGTCACGTTGATCATGGTAAGACGACACTGACTGCGGCAATTACCAAGATCATGGCGGAACAACATGGTGGTGAATTCAAGGCCTACGATCAGATTGATAACGCGCCGGAAGAAAGAGAACGCGGCATCACGATTGCCACAGCGCACGTAGAGTACGAAAGTGATAACCGTCACTATGCGCACGTTGATTGTCCGGGACATGCTGATTATGTGAAGAACATGATCACCGGTGCAGCACAGATGGACGGTGCCATCCTGGTCTGTAGTGCAGCGGATGGCCCGATGCCACAAACCCGTGAGCACATTCTGTTGGCGCGTCAGGTAGGTGTGCCTTACGTGGTGGTTTATCTGAACAAAGCCGATCAGGTTGATGATGCAGAGCTACTGGAACTGGTAGAGATGGAAGTCCGTGAACTGCTGGATGCCTACGAATTCCCGGGTGATGACACCCCGATCATCACAGGCTCAGCCTTGAAGGCCCTGGAAGGTGATGAAAGCGATATCGGTATTCCCTCAATCCTGAAGCTGGTTGCAGCGATGGATGACTACATACCTGTGCCAGAGCGCTCAGTAGACCAACCCTTCTTGATGCCGATTGAAGACGTATTCTCGATATCAGGTCGCGGTACCGTGGTGACCGGACGTATAGAGCGCGGTATTGTTAAAGTTGGTGAAGAGATTGAGATCGTCGGCATTAAAGAGACGCAGAAGACCACCTGTACCGGTGTTGAGATGTTCCGGAAATTACTGGACGAAGGTCAGGCTGGAGACAACGTTGGTGTCTTGTTACGTGGCACCAAGCGCGAAGAAGTAGAGCGTGGCCAGGTCTTGTGCCATCCGGGTTCGATCACCCCACACACCCGTTTTGAAGCAGAAATCTATGTGTTATCGAAAGATGAAGGCGGTCGTCATACGCCCTTCTTTGCTAACTACCGTCCGCAGTTTTATTTCCGAACCACGGACGTGACCGGTGCGATTGATTTGCCTGAGGGTACTGAGATGGTGATGCCTGGCGATAACATCAAGTTAGAAGTGACCTTGATTAACCCGATTGCGATGGAAGAAGGTTTACGCTTTGCTATTCGTGAAGGTGGTCGTACCGTTGGTGCGGGCGTCGTCGCCAAGGTTATTGAGTAATCTTTAAGCAAAGGGACAGTAGCCTGATTAAGGTTGCTGTCCCTGTTTTTGTTCATGTATATAGGTTTTAGGGTTTTTGTTTTAGGCCAGTAGCTCAATTGGCAGAGCGGCGGTCTCCAAAACCGTAGGTTGGGGGTTCGATTCCCTCCTGGCCTGCCATTAAGGTAGGTTGAGTGACTGGCGGATTGGTGACAAGGCCGTATGAGGCATGTAGTGAAGAAACGAAATATGAATTCAAAAGTTGAAATAGTTGAAAGCAGCATGGACAGTGTAAAGTTAGTCATTGCCTTATTAATTGCAGTGGCAGCAATGGCTGCATTCTATATATTCCCTGAACAGTCGACATTGCTCAGGGTTGGCGGTTTGCTGCTAGCAGCTGGCGTTGCTGTCGGAATTGCATTACAGACAGCGAAAGGCCGTAACATCTGGGGCTTTTTTCACGGGGCGCAGATAGAAGTACGCAAGGTCGTCTGGCCAACGCGCCAGGAAACGGTGCAAACAACCTTGATTGTTATTCTTGTGGTTGTTCTGGTTTCAATCATTTTATGGTTACTGGATATGTTTCTTGGTTGGACCATTGGTACGCTAATGGGTCAGAGGGGTTAGTGGTCGATGTCTCTCAACTGGTACGTTGTGCATGCATATTCAGGGTTTGAAGACCGTGTAATGAATACATTGAAGGAACGTGTCGTGCAGTACGGCATGGAAGATAAGTTTGGCGAGGTATTGGTGCCGAAGGAAGAAGTCGTCGAAATGCGTGAAGGTAAAAAACGCACGACAGATCGTAAATTTTTCCCCGGGTACGTGCTTGTGCAAATGGAAATGAATGATGATACCTGGCATATGGTCAAGGATATGCCCAGGGTGTTAGGATTTGTTGGCGGAACCAGTGATAGGCCTGCGCCAATCTCTGAGGATGAAGCAAATTCAATACTTCAGCGCGTTGAGGAAGGTGTTGATAAGCCTACACCCAAGGTGATGTTTGAGGCAGGTGAAGTGATACGTGTGATTGATGGACCTTTTAAGGATTTCAATGGTGTGGTTGAGGAAGTCAATTACGAAAAAAATCGCTTGCGTGTTTCGGTATTGATTTTTGGACGTTCTACCCCTGTGGATCTTGAATTTACTCAGGTAGAGAAGGATTAGTTATTAGTAATCAGTGATTAGTCATTAGTAACTGATCACCAGTTACTGATAACTAATTACTTAAAAAATGGGGAGCCGCAAGGCGTTACTACCCAAGGAGATAGTTGTGGCAAAGAAAGTTGAAACTTATATCAAGTTGCAGGTGCCTGCGGGCCAGGCAAATCCGAGTCCACCTGTGGGACCAGCACTGGGTCAGCATGGGTTGAATATTATGGATTTCTGTAAGGCATTTAATGCACAGACACAGAATATGGAGGCTAATCTACCTGTGCCTGTCGTGATTACTGTGTATAGCGACAAAAGCTTTACCTTTATCATCAAGACACCACCAGCTTCATTTTTATTGAAGAAGGCAGCAGGTGTCCCCAAAGGCAGCGGTACACCTAATACGGACAAAGTCGGTAAGGTCAGTCGTAAACAGCTGGAAGAGATTGTCAAAGCAAAAGAACCTGATTTAACCGCTGCTGATATGGATGCCGCTGTGCGAACAATCGCTGGTACTGCACGCAGTATGGGCATTGAGACGGAGGGTGTTTCCTAATGGCAATTTCCAAACGTGTTAAATCCTGGAAAGACAAAATTGATTCAGAAAAACTCTATCCCTTAACAGATGCTTTGCAACTGTTGAAGGAATGTTCAACGGTTAAGTTCGATGAATCTGTAGAGGTTGCAGTTAATCTTGGCATTGACGCCAAAAAATCAGATCAGGCCGTTCGAGGAGCAACGGTTCTACCTAAAGGTACTGGTAAAACAGTTCGCGTAGCTGTTTTTGCACAAGGTGAACAAGCTGAGGCTGCAAAAGCCGCTGGTGCTGATGTAGTTGGTTTTGAAGACCTTGCAGAACGTATACAGGCTGGTGAAATGGATTTTGATGTGATTGTTGCGACTCCGGATGCAATGCCAGTGGTCAGTAAGCTGGGCAAGGTCCTAGGACCTCGTGGTTTAATGCCTAACCCCAAGGTGGGCACCGTGAACGTAGATGCAGCACAGGCAGTAGTGAATGCAAAAGCTGGTCAGGTGCGTTACAGAACAGATAAAAACGGCATCATCCATTGTGCGATTGGCAAGGTCTCATTTGAAGTCGATGCATTAAAGGAAAATCTTGAATCCCTGTTGGCTGATTTGAACAAGGCCAAGCCAAGTTCAGCGAAAGGTATTTATCTTAAGAAGATCAGCCTTTCAACAACAATGGGACCAGGTATCGCAGTAGATCAGAGTAGTCTGGCTGCATAATAATTTAGTATTTATACGTGATAGGTAGTTTTTATTACGTGTTTTAGAAGGCTTTGTACTGGCGGTGAATCTTAACTGGTTCCTGTTAGGCGTCAAAGACCGCAGGTGCTTTTTTCGAAGATGTTTTTTTTATCAACGAAACAAGCTTAATGTAATTAGATTACCTGCGCAGACGGTGATATCCCAAAACAGTTTACTCCTGTTTTTAAGGGTCACCGTAGTGGTTGGTTTTGTACTCAAATTTCTGAGTATGAAGCCTTGGTGTGATCCAGGGCTTACCATGGCAGAGATGCCGGACACTTTAAGATTGTAGTGTTAAAGAGTCAGTAAGCCTGAATAACTTAGGAGAAAAGATGTGAGTCTAAACCTCGAGGCAAAGAAGGCGATAGTTGAAGAAATAGCTGAAATTGCTGGTAACTCACCATCTGCAGTGGCAGCAGAATATAGCGGTTTATCTGTGAGTGATATGACTGACTTACGTCAGACTGCTCGCGATGCCGGTATATATCTGCGTGTTGTCAGAAATACACTTGCGCGTCGCGCTTTGGAAGATACAAGTTTTGATTGTATGCGGGAAGGTCTGGTTGGACAACTTATCCTCGCTTTTTCCAAAGATGCGCCAGGTGCTGCAGCAAAGGTGGTTCGTGATTTTGCAAAGAAAAACGACAAGCTTGTTGTCAAGTTGGTGGCGCTGGAAGGTAAATTATTACAGCCCTCTGATATTGATGCACTGGCAAGTCTACCAAGTAAGGAACAGGCGATTAGCATGCTTATGGGCATGATGATGGCACCTGTTGCGACCTTGGCCAGAGCCCTGGCTGAACCACACGCGAAATTTGTGCGTACGGTTAAAGCTGTCGCTGATCAGAAGCAAGCTGCTTAATTCAGTTTCGTATTTATATAAATTTAATTTTTAAGATTTAATTGGGAGTATTAACAATGGCTGTAAATAAAGAAGAACTTTTGGAAACAATCTCAAACATGACTGTACTAGAAGTCGTTGAGCTTGTTGAAGCAATGGAAGAAAAATTTGGTGTATCTGCTGCTGTTGCAGCCGCACCTGCAGCTGCTGGCGCTGCTGCAGGCGACGGTGCCGCTGCTGAAGAAAAAACCGAGTTTGATGTAATCCTGACAGGCTTCGGAGAAAACAAGGTTGCTGCGATTAAGGCTGTCCGCAAGATCACAGGTCTAGGCCTGAAAGAGGCTAAAGAACTTGTTGAAGGTGCCCCTTCTCCGTTGAAGGAAGGCGCAAGCAAAGACGAAGCAGACGAAATCAAGAAGCAGTTGGAAGAAGCTGGCGCGACCGTCGAAGTCAAATAAACCTTTTGACAAAAGCACCAACAAAGAACAGTGCAAGGCTGGTGGAATTGACCACCGACCTTGTGTTGCTTTGGTCTGCTTAGTAGAAAGACTCAAGGAAAATTTAGTGACTGGGAAAATCCAGTGACCGGGTTTTTAGTATTTTTGTAGTAAAGAACATATTGTGAGGATCTGTAATGGCCTACTCCTATACCGAGAAGAAACGAATACGAAAGGATTTTGGTAAACATCCAAAGATAATGGATGTGCCTCCCCTGTTGGCGATGCAGCTTAACTCGTATCGTAAATATCTTCAGCTGGATGTTGTCCCTGAAGAACGCAAAGATGTCGGCCTGCAGGCTGCGTTTAAATCTGTGTTTCCTATCGTTGGTTTCTCTGCTAGCGCCATGCTTGAATACGTTAGCTATCGCCTGGTAAACCCCGTATTTGATGTTAAGGAATGTCAGCTGAGAGGCATTACCTATGCTTCTTCACTTCGCGTTAAGGTCCGACTGGTTATTTATGATAAAGAGGCCGGACTAAACAAGAAGGTCGTTAAAGATATCAAGGAACAGGAAGTCTATATGGGAGAGATTCCATTGATGACTATAACGGGTGCCTTCGTTATTAACGGCACAGAGCGAGTCATCGTTTCTCAATTGCACCGTTCTCCGGGCGTGTTCTTTGAACATGATAAAGGCAAAACTCATTCATCCGGGAAATTGCTTTTCTCAGCACGTGTGATTCCCTACCGTGGTTCATGGCTTGATTTCGAGTTTGATCCCAAGGATTTAGTTTATTGTCGTATCGATCGTCGCAGGAAGATACCTGCAACTATTTTGTTACGCGCACTGGGTTATGACACCCAGGAGATGCTCGATATCTTTTTCGATACTAATGAATATAAAATCAGCAAGAAGGGTGTTGCCCTCACCTTGATCCCTGATCGTTTACGCGGCGAAACAGCGACATTCGATATTAAAAATAAAAAAGGCAAAGTGATCGTTGAAAATGAAAGACGCATAACTGCACGCCATATCCGGGAATTGGAGAAAGTTAGACTAAAAGAATTGATGGTGCCAGCTGAATACCTTATTGAGCAGGTAATAGCAAAGGATATTGTCGATCTGGAAACAGGTGAATTGCTTGCAGCAGCGAATACAGAAATTACAGAAGAACTGCTGGAACAGTTACTTGAATTTAAAGATTTGACTCTTGAGACACTGTATACCAATGATCTGGATCGTGGGCCTTATATTGCGGATACATTAAGAATTGATGCCTCAACCACACCGCTCGAGGCGCAGGTCGAAATATACAGAATGATGCGCCCAGGTGAACCACCGACAAAGGATTCTGCTGAGAACCTGTTTAAAAATCTATTTTTCAGCACTGATCGTTATGACTTATCAGCTGTTGGTCGAATGAAATTTAATAGAAGGATCGGTCGTAAGGAAATTACAGGTGAAGGTATTCTATCGAAAGAAGACATCACCGAAGTTCTGAAATTATTGATCGATATCAAGAATGGTAAAGGCACTGTTGATGATATTGACCATCTGGGTAACAGACGTGTCAGAAGTGTCGGTGAAATGGCTGAGAATCAATTCCGCGTCGGTTTGGTACGTGTTGAACGTGCAGTCAAAGAGCGTCTCGGTCTGGCCGATTCTGAAGGGCTGATGCCACAGGAGATTATAAATGCCAAACCAGTATCAGCGGTGGTTAAGGAATTTTTTGGTTCAAGTCAGTTATCCCAGTTTATGGATCAGAATAATCCACTGTCTGAAATCACGCACAAACGGCGTATTTCAGCACTTGGTCCTGGTGGACTGACACGTGAACGTGCCGGTTTTGAAGTACGTGACGTGCATCCGACTCATTATGGTCGTGTATGTCCAATTGAAACACCGGAGGGGCCAAATATTGGTTTGATTAACTCCCTGGCGATTTATGCCCGAACCAACGAATATGGTTTCCTGGAAACCCCCTACCGCAAGGTGAACAAGGGCAAGGTATCGGATGAAATAGAATATCTTTCCGCGATTGAAGAAAGTGACTATGTAATTGCGCAGGCGAGTGCAACGACAGATAACAGAGGTCGCCTGACGGATAATCTGGTTTCTAGTCGTCATTTAAATGAATTTACCTTGTCGACACCGGATCAGGTCGAATACATGGACGTCTCGCCAAGGCAGATTGTTTCTGTGGCGGCAGCATTGATACCATTCCTTGAGCATGATGATGCGAACAGGGCCTTGATGGGATCAAATATGCAACGTCAAGCTGTACCCACACTCCGTGCAGATAAACCGTTGGTCGGTACGGGTATAGAAAGGACAGTAGCGACGGATTCTGGTGTAACGGTAATTGCTGAACGCGGGGGTCTTGTCGATTCAGTTGATGCCAGCCGTATTGTAGTGCGCGTAAATAATGATGAAGTCACAGCGGGTGAGCCGGGTGTTGATATTTATAATCTGACGAAATACACGCGCTCTAACCAGAACACTTGTATTAACCAAAGGCCATTGGTCAAACCGGGCGATATAGTTGCAGCAAAAGATGTACTGGCTGATGGCCCTTCTACTGATCTTGGTGAGTTGGCACTTGGGCAAAATATGAAAGTCGCATTTATGCCCTGGAATGGTTACAACTTTGAGGATTCAATCCTTATCTCAGAACGTTTAGTGAAGGAAGAACACTATACCACGATTCACATTGAAGAACTGACCTGTGT
>JAKZTI010000154.1:0-17524 GCA_047517145.1 Gammaproteobacteria bacterium | reverse complement strand
CCTATCCAGGATTTCGCCATGCTGTCTTCAGCCCTGAGAATCAACCGTGAAATTGGTGGCAATCTCGCGACAATTATGGAATCACTCGGAGATACACTGCGTCGTAAACATCAAATGGAAGGCAAGATCGAAAGCTTGACGGCACAGGGTAAGTTACAAGGTGTCGTTATGACTGGCTTGCCCGTACTGTTGGCTTTTTTGCTTTACATTCTTGAACCAGCCTCAATGGAAAAATTATGGACAACCACAATCGGCTGGATCGTATTATCTATCATCCTTTTTATGGAGATCCTGGGCTATATCATGATTCAAAAGATTACGGCCATTGATGTTTAGTGGTTTGCAGGTGAACACTCATGAATGAACAATTAAGAGCCGCCATCGAAGGGCAATCCCTGTTTGCTATCTATACGATTGCCCTTTGTGCTGGCATGAGTATTTTCCTGTTCATTCTCGTTATTCGGGAACTTGACAAGATGGTCGATGAAGAAGATCGAGCCTATATGGATCCCTTGCCGCCCGGGCTGAAACTTATCTGGCCCATTGTGCAGATCATCAGTCATTTCTTTTGTTCATTCCTGCCTTATGAAATGATGGAACGCATTGAAAAGCGGCTACAGCATACCGGCGTTTCCTACTTGCTTATCGCTGAGCAATTTGTCGCTATTCGAATTATCAGTACGATGTCTGGATTTGTCGGTGGCATTATCATCATCAATGCACTCAATCAGCAACAACCGATATGGATATTAATCTCAACCATCATTGGTTATTTTTTGCCGGATATCTGGCTGAACGATAATCGTAAACGCAGGGAACTTGCTGTGATCAGGGCCATGCCCGTGTATCTGGATTTCATTACCATGGCGGTCCAGGCGGGCCTGAACCTGCAGGGGGCACTGGGCCAGGCCATGGAAAAGGCACCAGAAAGTCCATTACGCAATGAATTCGGTACCGTCTTACGTGATCTTCGCGCCGGTCTGACACGGGCAGATGCGCTTCGGCGTATGGCTGATCGTCTGAATATAAAAGAAGTCACCAGCTTTGTTAGTGCCATGATCCAGGCAGAGAAAATGGGTGCAAGTCTGGCAACTGTTCTCAGTGTCCAGGCAGAACAGAGGCGTGGCGAACGATTTCAACGTGCAGAAAAACTGGCGATGGAGGCCCCTATAAAACTGGTTGGGCCACTCATTATTTTTATTTTCCCGGTTACATTCATTGTGCTTGGATTTCCTATCGTGATGAAATTTCTTGCAGAAGGTACATTGTGATCCATGGTGGTATTTTTACAAGTCATAACCAAAAACTGATTTTACCCCATGTATTGAAGACTTCTTCAATGGCTGAACGTATGCGGGGATTACTTTGGCATACACCATTGAATGATGGCGAAGGTTTACTAATACAGCCTTGTTCATTAATCCATACTTTTGGCATGCATTATGAAATCGATGCTATCTTTTTGAGCAAAGATTTAACCATCAAAAAGATTTTTAGTCATGTAAAACCTTGTCGGTTTGTCATGTCTTTTGGCGCTGCTATGGTATTGGAGATACTTGCTGATAGTGCTGCTAAACTTGAACTGGCAGAGAATATGAAATTGCAATGGGAACTTAACAAATGAATTTATTCAAGATACTTTTATTACCGATACTTATGTCATTGGTTGCCTGCAATCTCCAGAACACGAAATCCATTTCGGCGAATGAAACAGAAGCTGAAGAAAATCTGGAAGAATTAATCAAGCTTAAACAAAATGCCCAGGCAGCCTACCAGGATAAAGACTGGGATAAAGCAGTTGATTACTATGGGACATTGTCCCAGCGGATGCCAAAAGATGCTGAAATATGGTTTCGACTCGGAAATTCATATGCACGACTAAATAAACATGGTGCGGCAATTCAATCATATCAACAGGCTCTGAGCCGTGATCCCAGGAACAGCAAAACCTGGCACAATCTGGGCATTGTCCAACTTAAACTCGCAACCAACACCTTTATCGAAATGCAAAATAATACAAATGCAGATGACCCACTTAATAGACGTGCAACGTACGTTATTAATGCGATCACCAACCTCCTTGAACAGGATTTTGGGGTTACATCTAAATAGCTGATGAATCGTGACGCGATTTATTAAATTATCTGGACAAGCTATGACGGAATTTATTATCGTCTTCCCTGTATTGTTTATTTTAATTTTCGCTGCCTTTCAGTTTGCTCTTTTATATCATGCCAAAATTACTTTAAATTACGCGACCTTTCTTGCTGCCCGATCCGGTGCGGTTAGCAATGGCCATCTCGGGATTATGGAAAATGCCCTGGCAAGAGGGATGGCACCGTTGTATACGCACTGTGATGACCCTGCAGAAGTCATACACGCAAGAGATCGTGTGCGTGCTGAGATTGAAGCTGGATTTGCTTACATCGAGATTATAAATCCACCGTTAACAGCTTTTGCTAGTGCGGTCGGACCTGGATCAACAAGAGACGGCACTAAACCCTTAAATATTACGATTGATGGCACGGCAGATGTAGTCATCCCAAATGATAATCTGATGTTTCGTCCAACCACATCAGGGGCAGCTGGTCTAAGCATACAGGATAGAAATCTATTAAAGATCCGTGCACATTATTGTTATCCACTCTACGTACCCTTTATTGATACGCTGCTGGTAAATATCATGACGCTACCCACTATTACAGACAAAACCGACCCGGCCTATTGCCCGGAATGTCTGGAAATATTTCCAGAGGGTAGCGGAACATTTGAGGAAGGTTGCCTAGATAATAATCGTTTTCCTATTAATTCACAGGCGATCGTGCGCATGCAATCACCCCCGATTGAGTCGGCGATGACATGGTCAACGACAAATTCAAGTTATCCAGGCCCCGCTGGTGACGGAACTACCATTGATCCGCTTCTTACAACTACAGTTTGTCCTGCAGTAATACCATGATACAAACCGTTAAAGACGCCTCGCAGCACACACCTGTAATGAAGCAGTATCTTGACTTCAAGTCACAACATCCTGACAAGCTCCTGTTTTTCCGCATGGGTGATTTCTATGAACTGTTTTATGAGGATGCAAAAAAGGCAGCTCGCTTGTTAGATATTTCACTCACCAGTCGAGGTAAATCTGCCGGTGACCCCATTCCTATGGCGGGTGTTCCCTATCACGCGGCTGAATCCTACCTGGCGAAATTGCTTAAACTGGGTGAATCCGTTGTCATCTGCGAGCAAGTCGGTGATCCCGCAAGCAGCAAAGGACCCGTGGATAGAGAAATATCAAGAATTATTACGCCAGGGACAATCACCGATGAAGCGCTACTGGATCAGTCATCAGAAAACCTGCTTGCTGCAATTTTCGAAACAGATGGTAAGTTTGGTTTGGCAACTATTGATGTTTGCAGCGGCCGATTTGTACTCATGCAACTTGAGAACCAGGAAATGCTCAATAGCGAGCTTGAACGCTTACGGCCGGCAGAGCTTCTCATCAGTGAAGACAGCGCACTGAAACATAAAGTTAATTTACAACGTAATTTCACGACACGTCCTGACTGGCATTTTGATCAAGAAAGTGCCGTTGAGTTGTTAAAAAATCAGTTTAAGGTTCGAGAGCTGTCTGGCTTTGGTTGCGAAGAAATGCCCCTGGCCATCTCTGCTGCCGGGTGTTTATTACATTATGCAGAAGAAACTCAACGTTCTGCACTGAAGCATCTGCAGGCAATCAGCGTTGAACATCCACAGGACAGTATCGTTCTGGATGCAGTGAGTCGACGTAATCTCGAACTGGAAACAGATAACGATGGCAGCGGTAAACACAATCTCCTCAGTGTTCTCAAAACTACATCAACAGCCATGGGTGGACGCTTATTAAGTCGCTGGTTACATAGACCAATTCGTGATCTGCAAACATTACGACTACGCCACGATGCAGTTGCTTCCCTGTTACGAAATCGTGAATTTATTCAGTTTCACGATAAGCTTCGCTCGATAGGAGATATGGAACGCATACTTGCGCGTATTTCTCTAAAATCTGCAAAGCCCAGAGATCTGGTTCAATTACGTACAACGCTGGCGATTCTGCCTGAACTTGATGGCCTGGTGAGAAATATAGACAGCCCATTACTGCAAGAACTGGGAAGTCATATTGATGGTTTCCCTGAATTGTCTGACTTGCTACAAAAAGCCATCATCGAGTTGCCACCTCTGACCATACGTGATGGCGGTGTGATTTCTGATGATTTTGATCTCGCGCTGAAAGAACTCAGGCAACTCAGTTCAGAAGCGTGTCAATTCTTACTGGACCTGGAATCCCGCGAAAAAATACGCACAGGAATTTCAAACTTGAAGGTTGGTTATAACCGCGTGCATGGTTATTACATCGAAATGAGTCGACATCAAACAAGCGAATTACCAGCAGAATACCGCCGCCGCCAGACATTGAAAGCCAGCGAACGTTACATCACTCCAGAATTGAAAGCATTTGAAGACAAGGTACTCAGTGCAAAGGAAAAAGCACTGGCACTGGAGAAACAATTATATGACGAATTGCTTGATGAGATTGGCAGAAGTATTCCTGCCTTGCAGATGTGTAGTGCTGCAATTGCCGAAATAGATGTACTTGTCTGTTTTGCAGAACGTGCTGAAACCCTGAACCTGAATCAACCCACGTTTAAAACAACTCAAGGTATTTCTATCTCTGCTGGTAGACATCTTGTGGTTGAACAAATGCAAACAGAAACCTTTGTCCCTAACGATCTGCAACTGGATGACAAACACCGGATGTTGATAATTACCGGACCCAATATGGGTGGAAAATCAACCTACATGAGACAAACAGCGTTAATCGTAATCCTTGCCTACATTGGCAGCTATGTGCCAGCAGAAAGCGCTGAGTTAGGGCCAATAGACAGGATATTTACACGTATCGGTGCCGCCGATGATCTGGCAGGCGGTCGCTCAACTTTTATGGTGGAAATGTCTGAAACAGCAAATATTCTGAATAATGCCAGTCAACAAAGCCTGGTGCTGTTAGACGAGATTGGGCGCGGTACCAGCACCTATGATGGCTTGGCCCTGGCATGGACCTGTGCCGAGTATCTGGCAAAAAATGTCGGTGCACTAAGCTTGTTTGCGACACATTATTTTGAATTGACTGCGTTACCAGATCATCTTCAGGAAGTCGAAAATGTACATCTTGATGCTATTGAGCATGATGACAAAATTGTCTTTCTACACAGAGTAAAAAAAGGTGCAACAAATCGTAGTTATGGTTTGCAGGTTGCATTATTGGCAGGTGTACCACAAGATGTCGTGCATCAGGCAAAACAATTCCTGCTAAAAATGGAGGCTGAACAATCACTGCCCAACCCCGATGCCAAACAGGATGATATGTTCACACAAAAACAGGACAGTCTAGGAAAGAGCAGACAAGAAGATCTTCTGTTGAATGAATTGACGAACCTTGATCCAGATGAATTGAGTCCAAAGGCAGCGCTCGAAGCCCTCTATAAACTGAAGTCTATATCAAAAGAATAGATTAAGCTCACTTCAATTTATGAATATTAAAAGAGTAATCACCCTGCTCGGGTTTGATTTCTATCACTCACTATTTCGATTGAAGGGACTCGCCTTTCTAATCCCCTTCGCTATGTTCTGGTACAGCATGCTCAGAGTTTTAAATGAAGGCGGCTCAGATTTTTTAACCAGTATTGAAGGCCTAATGCTAGTTACCAAATTAACCAGTCTGGAAGTTGCCCAGCAACTCTTAGTCTTACATCCCCCGACATTGTCTATGTTTCTTCTCACAGCACTTACCGTCACCCCTTTGTTTGTCATTTTAGGCGCAAATAATCAATTGGCTGCGGATGCCTCTTCTGGTTCTTTTCGATATTTATTATCTCGTTGTACAAGACTGGAGATATTTATCTCAAGGTTTCTAAGTGCCTATTTCATGATTGCCATGGGGATTGTTTTTGCATGTCTGGCAAGCACAATTATCTCACTGGATAACGACAACCGAGAGCTGAGCGAAACAATCGTCTATGCTTTGCAAAGCCTGTCCCTTGTTCTGCTTTACACACTTCCTTATGTTGCCTTTATGTCAATCATATCGGCCTTTATGTCATCTGCCCTGGGCTCTATCCTCATGGGTGCCTGTGTCTATGTAATGACATTCGTTTTGATTATCTATTGGAATAGCGATTTCCCTTCCATTAGCTATTTATTACCCAATACCTTTAAAAATGATTTAATTGCTATTGCCAGTAACGATTCAGTGTTTGCTATTTCCGGGATTCTCGCCATGACAACAATCTACCTGGGTGTTGCATGGATTATCTTTCGCAAGAGAAACATATAGATGAGCAAACTTATTGAGTGTCTAGAGCTGACAAAGAGCTTTGCACGAAAAAATGCCATTGAAAACCTGAACCTGGATATAGAACCAGGGCGAACCCTTGGACTGGTCGGCCCGAATGGTGCCGGCAAAACAACACTGTTTTCATTGATCAGTGGCTACTTAAAACCAACTTCCGGGGAAATTCGTGTCTTTGAAGATGACCCCGGGGCTTCTTCAAAAAAAGGACGCATCGGAGCCCTGCCACAGGATGCCCCTTTTCTGAGGGGTATTTCAGTAGAGGCCCAATTAAGCTTATATGCAAAACTACAGGGCTACATTGGCAAGGCGGTAAAGGCTGAGACTATCAGGGTGCTGAAACATTTAAAAATTATTGATCTGGCCAAACAATATCCTGAAACACTCAGTTTTGGTCAACGTAAAAGAGTCGCTATTGCTCAGGCGCTGATTGGCGAACCAGAGCTTATCCTGTTGGACGAACCGACCTCCGGCCTGGATCCGGTGGCGGCAAATGACGTCAGGAACATCATCAGAGCACTGAGGAAGCAATGCACTTTTATCATCAGTTCTCACAACCTCGACGAAATTGGTGATGTTTGCGACGAGGTGATTATTATCAAGCAAGGCAAACTGGTAAAATATTGCCAGATCTCGGAACTTGTGGAGCGTGACAGTTCGCTAAATTTATTATTAAGTGATGCATTACCAGAGCAGGCACAACAGGACTTGAATGAACTCAGCGGTGTCGATGATGTTATTACTGATCCTGAAAACCCACTCAGAATAACCGTCTTGTTCGATTCAGAGCAGGCAGATCAATTACAACTGGAAATTATGTCAACCGTGCAAAAACACCAGCTAAGCATCGTTGAATTTAGCCGAGGGGAGACACTGACAGGTAAAGTTGTTGATCTGGTAAAAGGCTGATTTTCTTTGTGTCCCTGCATAATAATAACTGCTTTATCATTTCACGATTTAACCGGTATAATTCCGCGCCATATCTATTAAAAAACAGGTAATACCAAAATGACGTTTGTAGTCACAGAAGAATGCATTAAATGTAAATTGACCGATTGTGTAGAGGTCTGTCCAGTCGATTGTTTCCACGAAGGTCCTAATATGCTGGTTATCGATCCTGATGAATGTATCGACTGTACGCTTTGCGAACCAGAATGTCCGGTAGAGGCAATCCAGTCCGAAGATGATGTCCCTGAAAACATGCAGCAATTCATAGAATTAAACGCCGAACTTTCCAGAGAATGGCCGGTGATTAATGAAATCAAGGATCCACCGGAAGATGAAAGTGAATGGCGTGGTAAACCCAATAAACTGGAACTATTAGAGCGCTAATATGCTCCGAATACTAATGTGAAAACAAACACTTACATAGAGATGCGTCTGTGTAATTGTTTGCTTGTTGCTTGTCTGGGGAACAAATCAAACCTTTATTTAAAACCCCAAAATCTCTCAGCATCAACTTTTTGACATAACTTTGCTTTTTTATGGAGTATTGTTGAAATTTTTCTTTAAAATCAGCTAAATAACAATTATTCTTCACTTAATTGTGAATATAGGGTAATTCGTGAGCTCGCAATATAAACTTGAAGTCGTCAATGTCTCAGATGTGGGCTGCAAACGACCACATAATGAGGACAGTACCGCATCCAACCAGGCGCTGGGCATTTTGGTGCTGGCTGATGGTATGGGTGGATATAAGGCTGGTGAGGTCGCTAGCGCAATCGCGGTGACCGGTATTTATAATGATATTAAGTCAGGATTGAAAAATTCCAAGCCTAAAGGTATTGACGAAGCTTCAGGCCTGGACAAACATTCAGTCTTGATCCGTGATGCTGTAAATCGAGCAAATTCAAGCATTTACAACACAGCCCAAGCAGATGAACAGTGTAAGGGTATGGGGACTACGATCGTCACAGCGATTACCTATGATGACAGGATATCAATTGCCCATGTGGGAGATTCGAGAGTTTATCGGGTTCGTGGTAAGGATTTTAAACAAATTACCAAGGATCATTCGCTGGTTCAGGAATTGATAGATCGTGGTCTTTTTACGCCGGAAGAAGCTGAAAAAAATGCACCAAAAAATCTTGTCACCAGGGCACTTGGTATCGACGCAAAAGTTGAGATAGATGTTATTGAAGATGAAGTTGCTATTGGAGACATTTACCTGCTCTGTTCGGATGGATTAACAGATATGGTAAAAGATGAAGAAATTCACTTAACCCTAGGTAAATATAGTGCTAATCTTGCACATGCAGCGAATGAATTAGTAGAAATAGCAAAGAAATATGGTGGGAAAGATAATATTTCAGTAATTCTTGCCCGAGTTTCTGGTTAGTTCAGTTATGAGAAGGCTGCCCAGAAAAACTTACTTAAAACATGTAATTAATTTTAGCAGGGGATAAACAGGGCTATGGCAAAGTTAGTTCTGAGCTTGAACGGTGCAGTACAAGGCGAATTTGAGCTGGATCAAGAAAGATTCACAATCGGACGAAAGCCAGAAAATGACATTCAGATTGATAATCTGGCAGTCAGTGGAAAGCATTCTATGATTATCACCATACTCGATGATTCATTTCTGGAAGATCTTGGTAGTACCAATGGCACCTATGTAAACGGGAAACTCGTTAAGAAACATGCACTTAAAGATGGTGATGTGATAGCCATCGGCAAGCATGAATTAAAATACGCTAACGAAAATGCCACTGATGATGAGGATGAGTTTGAGAAAACCATGATCATCAAACCTGGTTCTGCCAGTGCTGCCGTTGCCGCAGCACAAGCCGCAGAGAAAGCCGGCGCGGCTGCCGAACCTACGCCTCAAGCTGGTTCAGCTCCAGCGGCCTCAGGTGGAATGCCTCTGGGACGCTTAACTGTTTTAAATGGCCCAATCGCAGGCAAGGAATTAGAACTCACCAAGGCACTGATTACGCTCGGAAAACCCGGGACACAGGTAGCAGTGATATCAAGACGCCCGCAAGGGTACTTCCTGACTCACATTGAGAGTAGTGGCGGCTTCCCGGTCGTCAATGGGGCAGAAATTGGCGCAAAGGCCTATCAATTAAAGGATGGTGACCTGATTGAATTAGCCGGTATTAAAATGGAGTTTTCTACCAGCTAGAAGACCAGTATTCCATCATACGGAAGCCGTCGAAGTTTGTTCTTTGACTCCCAATCTTTTTTTTGCTATCTCTTTTTGCCCTGAATCCCTTTTGCCTAGCCTCTTTTTGCCTGGCTCACCATATCAGCCAGGCGCTCGCCCAGGATGTAGCTTATGTTGAAATTTAACTTGGCGACGATATTGGGAAAGAACTTCAGATCTTTCTGCATCCTTTCATAATCAAATCGTAAGGCCGAAATATTCGTCAATGCTTTAACATCAGCAGTTCGCTCAGTTTCCCTGATATAACCGATTTCGCCAAAAATAGTACCTGCTTGTAAAGTTGCCAGCCGACGTGTGTCATCTCCATCCCGTCTTATTACTTCGGCTTCTCCAGATAGAATTAAGTACATATCACGACCAACTGTCCCCTGCTCAACCAGCAAGTCTCCTTCTTCAAATTCACTTAGTTCGGATATCAATACAGCCTTACGCCGTTGATAATTTGTCATGTTTTTGAACAATGGTGATTCTTCAAGGACTTTCCTGTCAACCGTCATGCCAATGATCTGGTACAGACCGATCAAGCGAACCCTGGACATGATAATCGGTGTAATTAACAGATTTGCATAGATCGAAAATAACATAGTGATGGCCGCCAAAGCACCAAACTGAGCAATTACCGTAAAGTTGGAGAGTAATAATATTCCAAAGCCAAAAGACAGGGCGATACCGGAAATAATCAATGGCGTTGCCTCTTCTTTTACAGCGAGATTAACGGCACCAAGATAATCGGAAGTGTGTCGACAAAGTTCATTGTAGCGAGCAAGTAAATGTACGGTACCATCAACGGCAATGCCTATTCCTATTACGGCCACCATAGCAGTACCAGGATTTAAAGGTATATTCAGATAACCCATCACACCGAACATCATTGCAATCGGAATAACGGCTGGAACCAGCGCAATGGCGCCGCCCCGGAATGATGTAAACATTACGGACATTATGATAAATATCAGGACAAGTAATAATACCAGCGCCTTGACCTGTGCAACCATTAAATTTTCGGCTGCTTGATTTACCATCAGATTTTCGCTGACAATGTTAACTTTAATCCCAGCTCCTGCAATATCCTTAACAACTTCCTGTAATTCATCGATGTATCCGTTTAATGTATGTGAATCATTTATATTATGGCGTACAACAATATTTGCCCGACTGAAATCATGGCTGACATAACTATCTAGATCACTTCGATGAAAGAACATCAAGTACTGGGCCACCAGTTGACGAGTTTTGGGTAATGTCAGCTCAGCATATTCTCCACGAAATTCGCGGTTAGCAAAGGCCAGGTGATCTGCCAGAGAGGTACTCCGATCAAAAACTCCCTGCTTGTCCATAAATCGTTGTATATCAACCAGCTTATTTATATTTACTGGTCGTTGAAACGCATTTTGTTTGTTGCTATCAAGCCTTATAAAAAAGATCTTTATACCGGCAAGGTCGTCATGGATTAGTTTAGTATCTTTAATTAAAGCACTATCACTTGGTATATAAGACAAGGGATCATTGGTAACGTGCAGCTTGGATGCATGGTATATGAAAAATCCACACATTACGGTAGTAAATATAAGCACTGCTGTGGGATAGTTGTCCTGGTAATACCTGAATATCCTGAGAATGATATCAGGCAAATTCTTCGATTCTATGTTATTGACAACACTGGTATTTTCTTCCGGACCGTAAACCGATAGCAAGAGAGGAACGACAAGAATGGTAATGATGCCATTGGCAAGCATGGCGAAAGTAGCCGCAAAAGCAAAGTGTTGAATTAAACCAATACCACTCAGGACATTACTTGAAAATCCCAATGCAGTAGTCAGAACAGTCAGTACCAACGGTAAACTGATATGCCTGGCCATATAATAAACGGCTTTTTCACGTGAACTTTCCTCATTATTTTGCAGACCACGAAAATAAGCTGCCATCATATGTGTATCTTCAGTAGAACCGATCACAATAATCAGTGAAGGGAGCATTGCACTCAGGATATTGATAGGGATGCCCGTCCATCCCAACATACCGAACGTCCATATAATCGACAGAAAAGATGTCACAACGGGAATAACTGCAGATATACCACTCCTCATAAAAAACAGAATTGAGACGAACAGAATAAAAGCAGAGAGCGGACCCAACAACCTGAAATCATCAAACAATCTGCGTTTTAATTCCGCATTTATTCTGGGTGGCCCAACCTGAACAAGTTTATCAAAATTCCCTCTTTCTTCAGATAGCAAGGTTTCCAGTTGCTGAAATATCTTGCGACTGAAATCCTGATCTTCCTTGACATTCATAACAGAAACGATTATTGCCAGGACGTTTCCACTATCAGAAAAATAATTACCAATATAAAGGGGATTGGCCAGAGCTCGTGCTTTTGCAACCAGTGCTTCGTCAACTGTAGCTGGTACTTCGCTCAGAACCGGAACAGATTCAATTTTGCCATCCTCACCATGGATGGTATATAGATTAAACAAGCTATCAACACTGGTAACATTATCAATACGCTCAATGTCATAGTGCAGACCTTCCAGTATCGATAACTTTTCAGGCGTCCAGAGATTATCATCCTTTATGTAAATAATAGTCTTGTTGTCTGATCCAAATTCACCCATTACCTGTTGGTAAATCAAGCGACTTGGATCGCTTGCAGGAATAAGGCTATCTAGACCGGTATCTATCTCAAGTTTGGGGATACCTGCAGCTGCAAATAGGGTTGCCGCTACCATGAATAGAGTAACTGCAACCGGACGGTTGACCCCGAGCATGAATAATTTCACAATCATTGGGCAAACCCTGTTTCTAGATTAGCACTCGAATTGTTTTGTTGATTCAGAATTGCTTCAGTATCTTCATCTTCTAAATAAACTTCCTCACCATCAATATCGGGGGTACTGACGAATGGATGATTTTTGAAAAGCCAGTCTGCTGTAAATATATCTTCAGATACATAATCGCGAGAGAAAACCCTGCGATCAATCTTGATAAGTGAGCGATGTTGTTCTTTACTGTCTTCCATCAAGATCATATCTGCACGCCACATCCTGCCATCTACCGGTCTTAGATCATGATGGCTCTGCTTTTTAAAGACTCTCCCCTGTTTATCAAAATATTCTGTTTTCGTAATGTAAAAGTTATTTTTAGAGACAGAATGCCTTCTTATTGCCTGCTCGTCTGGCAACATATTTTCTGCAAACACGTCTTCCCTTCGATATACATCAATCATAAAATATTTTGCTTCGTTTATTTTTTTATCTGCTCTTCTAACATAGATGTAATCATCAAGTACTTCACCGGTAATACTTTCAATGGAAAAATCAGTCCCGAGAAATTTCCCATCCAGCCCCGAACTCATGCTTTCTATCAATTGTTCGCCAAAGGCTGGCAAATAAACATACTTCTTTGTCTTACCTGAGGCATCCCTGCTAGCCAGCAGTGCAACGCCCTTAATCTCAACAGGAGATTCAAATACCAGGAGGAATTTCACTGTTCCATCATCCTCAACCCTTGAGTAACGTTTTACCTTACGTGTATCTCTATCACCATTTCTATCTATCATTACCATAGATTGTTCTTCGTAGATAAAAGCAAATTGTTGATGCCGTTTGTGAACCTCCTGCATAATTTCCAGGCCCGATGCTTCATCAAATTTTTCATCCGGATATTCCTGCGCGCCCAGCGAAGATGAAATTAAAATCAATAACAAAACGAAATTCTGGTTAGGACTATGCTTCATTTCACTAACTTGTCTCATCGTTATTGGCTCATGATTATTTATTTTCTTCGGCAAGTATCGACTCTGCGATCTTTCTGCTTAACTCACCATACAGTTGCCGCATTGAGGTGACCATTTGATCGTAATCATTTGCCTCTATTGCTGAGCCAACCATTTCCTGATTGTGAATAGCCAGTGGTTCTGGCATATCGGTTGCAGATATCTGCCACCGCGCTGCCAGCCTGACCATATGGTCTACACCCAGTTCAAATTGTTCGATATAGAGTTGCACGCGATAATCGGGGGATGATGAAGAACGATTTAATGGCGTTCCTATATCCTGTGTAGACAATAATCTGGAGAGATTTCTGGACAGGGTACGCATTAAATTTTTTCTGAGATTTTCACCCCACTGATTTGATTCTGAAAATTTCAGCCTGTTTTCTCCGATACGCGTAGCTATATGAAATCTTTCCAGATACTGGGGGATATGAACATCAATTATTTCGATGGCCAAAGGTTTATCTAATGTAAAGTTTAATGCACCAGATTCAACCGGATCTATCAGGTAATATTTTGTTGGCACTTTTTTACCACCACCGGTGCAACCAGCCAATAACAGGACCAACGTCAAAGTCGAAAAAACCAGTTTTAATATTGAGTTGTTATGTCGCATATCTACTCTTCCTCAACTTGTACATCCTTTCCAAAAATCAACGCCTGAGGATGTCGTTCAAGTGTATCTACTAATGATCGGATTGAACGTGCCGTTTCTTCAAGCTCACCGGTTAATTTAATGATGTTGTATTGCAATGGTGAATTTGGTTTTAACACACGATTTGCCTGTAACAATGTCTCATCAAATGTCCCCAGGGTTTCTGTAATTTTTTCCATTACGACATGGCCTGAATTAATTGTTTCCTCAAGATTTGAATCGTCAACTTTCACTAATATGCTTCTGAATGCCTGCAGTGATAATTGCAAATCATCAAGAGCACCCCTTATCTCCGGACCATTGAAAAATCTGTTTGTACCCTCAAGCGTTCCCAGCAATTCCTGACTAAGTTTATCTAAATCAACCTTATTCAGCTTACCGAGAAAGTTTTCTGCTGATTGTGCAATTGAACCAAAATCTGCAGCCTTAATCGTTGGCAATTCAGGATAAGGCGTTTCTTCTCCACTTAGATATATAGGCGTATCAGGTTGCATACTTAGGCCGACATATAACTGTCCCGTGAATAAACTCCCTATTTGCAAGCTGGCGCGCAAACCTTTTTCCACCAGTTTGTTGAGCATTTCGTATGATGTCTCTATTCCCTGCCCGCCGCGTTCTATAATTCGCTCCGGTTCAATCTCAATTAAAACCGGGATCCTGAAATCCGTATTTTCACTATCAAATTCAAGACGAATATCCAGCACAGAACCAACCTTGATACCATTGAAATCAACGGGAGCCCCTATACTTAAGCCTCGCACAGAACCCTCGAAGAACATCATGAATTTTATTCTCTTGGTGTATGAGCGCTCCTGAATACTGCTGTAATCATCATGGAGCGTGAAAATAAGATTCTCGATATCACTATTCACCTGCTCCAGCGTTGCCTTTGTTTCAAAAGCGATTCCGCCAATCACGATTGATTGTAATGACTCAGTCCTGACATTGAACCCGTCTGCTCCCAGAGATATATCCATGCCACTTACATTCCAGAAACGTGTATTACCCTTGATCAATGTATCAAAGGGTTCCTTGATAAATGCGTGGATATAAATACTTTGCCGATCATTGCCAAGCTCATAGCCAAGCACTTCCCCCGCCAATAGTCCCTTATAGTAAATTGGCGAACCCGTATCTATTGAACGAAGCTTTTGTGTAACTAAAACAACTTTTTTTCCGGCCTCGTCTGCTGTGACCACAGGTTGTTTTTCCAGTCCCACAAAATGAAATTGTTCCACGCCATTTCCTGGCTCAATCTCAATATAAGCACCGGATATAAGAGTGCTCAGTCCAGATGCTCCTCGTAAACTCAATTGTGGCCTTACTACCCAGAACCTTGTACTGCGCCGAAAGAAAGATTTTGTGCCCTGATTAAATGAAGCTGTCACAAGCACATTAGAGAAATCTTCACTGAACTGGATCTGCTCGACGACACCAATATCAACATTCTTGTATTTGACCCTGGTTTTACCCGCCTCTATCCCTTCAGCTGTTTTGAAACTGATGGTGACTTCCGGCCCCTGTTCAGAAACTGTCTTGATGATTAACCAACCACCCACGATCAATGTAACCAGAGGTATCAACCAGACAATTGAAGGTCCTGACTGTTTACCCACTCTTGGCGCAGCGACTTCCATTATAATTCTTGACCCGTCATAAATTTTTCTTTAACCCCTTCCCCTGCGTTATCCCAAATCAACCGCGAGTCGAAACTTTGCGCAGCAAATATTGTTAACACAACCGCAGCAGCGAAATATGACGCCCCTATCCCGGGCTCAATGGTAGATAAAGCCTCCAAGCTAACCAGTGACGACAATAAGCCTACAAGGAAAATATCAACCATAGACCAGGCACCAATGACTTCTGTCACTCTGTATAAAAGCGTTCTATCTCCTGGACGCCAGTTGGACTTGTATTGAACCGTTAACAGTAAAAAACTCAGTACCAACAGCTTGGTGACAGGAACGACAATACTTGCAACAAAAATAATCATTGCCAGCCCCCACATACCATCCTCAATCAGATGTAACACGCCGCTCAAAATAGTACTTGGTTCGCCCTGGCCAAATCGTATCACCGTTAAAATCGGGTACAAATTTGCCGGGATCAGAAGTACTATCGCCGCAAATAAAAGTGCCCAGGTATTCTCAATGCTATTGGGTTTTCTATAATGTAGCGGTGTCGTACAGCGTATGCAGTGCGAGTGATTCTCATCTTCATTGCTTAACCATCCGCAGGTATGACAATTAACGATATTACTATTTGATGGAGCTGTCTTTGATTTTAAATCTTGCTTTGGATGACCCGCAGCTGACCAGAGTATTTCAGGGTCAAAGTTGGCTCTCGCTGCCGAATAAACAACCAGTAGCACTGCAAATGCAATCAAGGCAGGGCCAGTAATCACGTTCGCCAAATCCTGCAATTTAACGATGGCAATCAGAACCCCAAGCATAAAAACGCCGACAAGACTCCAGGGGATGATGGCATGAACCATTCTGTATACGGATCCCATGTTTGGCGGCACAAATCCAAGACGGAGGGGAACCAACAGATAAAGCATGCCAATAATGACTAACAAGGGAAAGGCAAAACTGGTAAAAAAAATGAGCAATCCTAGCTCCCCCATTCCTTGCTGGTACAAACTCCAGCCACCAGATAAGAGGATATTTTCAACCACTCTCCCACCGAGCTCCAGTGACAGGAAAGGAAACACGTTGGCAATGATTAATAGAAACAGTGCGGTGAGATAAAGTGCCAGACTTCGGTCTAATGAGTTGGGGATATGCCTGTACAAAAGCGAACCACAACCATGACAAGTCGCTTTTGAACCTGCAGGTATGCGCTCATAGCGATGCAATTTATCGCATTCGTGACAAGCGATTAGTTCCCCCATAAAACTATCAGCCATGAATTCAGTCCTGGACCTTGTTCTATTATTATTTTTGGCAAATCCCCAATGCTTGATTTTGCGCTATACAAAAAAACAAGCCAAGTATTTTTATTGTGTTATCAGGTATTTATTCGCTCAACTCACACAAAACCCTGTCATTCCTGTGAATTTTATTTGAGCTTTTTCACCTGCTCCAGATACTGTGCCTCGTCTGGCAAGGTATTGTTTCGCTGAGCCAGCCACAGGGCTTCACCCAGGCATTCCATCATACTGTGTTCCAGATCATGGGCAGAGGAATATTTAGGCAGTAGATGCTGATACAGCGCTGTGATCCCTGTCGGTCTATTCGAACCAATCTGCTCCTGGATAGTGATGTGCATACCCATATGTAGAAACGGATTCGTCATACCCATTTCTGGCGTAAATTCCATGGCGGAAATTTCCTTCTCATCTTTCTCAAGAATCACATGATACTCAGGGTGTTGTAAAATTATGTCTAGCACTGTTTGCTCAAGCGCTTCCAATGGCAGCTGTTTCTTATGTTTTTCCCACACCTCCAGAAAAAACGTTCTCCCGGAATCACGATCCTGAATCAAACCAGTTTTCCTCTAACAGATAGTTTCAACATGTTTTTTGTTTAAACTCACATAATTCATAGA
>JAKZTI010000153.1:0-7921 GCA_047517145.1 Gammaproteobacteria bacterium | reverse complement strand
CATATATTGTAACCAATGAGTCCCTGATTGGTGCATGCTAACCAACATGGCATCAAAATCGCGATGGGCCAATAAAGAAAAATTAAACCAGTCTCGACGGAGCGCGTGGTATTTATATTTATAATTCACTTTGTATCAATCTATCTATTTAGAAATATTACTCATGGCAGTAAAGCGACAAGGTATCGTTAACCATCTTATCAAGCGTAAAGAAATTTTTGTCTGCTACCGGTACAGGTTCTTTGTAAAAGGAGATAATTTTATCGCAGACAGCGGCAATATTGTTTGGCTCAACGCAGCCTTGAGGGTACATTTTCGTCAGTATTTCGGCGGCACCACCATGATCGTAAGCGATAACAGGCCTGCCAAGACATAATGCTTCTAAAACAGTCCGGCCAAAGGCCTCAGGCTCTTTAGCCAGAGACAAAACGATATCCGAAATCGACATGATTTCTTTAATGTCATTTCTGTGTCCCAGAAAAGTAATTTCTTTTTCAAGCCCAAGTGTTCGTGCCTTGTCTTGCAGTTCTTCAAGATATGTTGTCTTGCTACGGTGTGGTCCGCCTGCGATCAGGCCATGCACAGAAATGTTTTGTTGTTTAAGCCGGGCCAATATGCCCAGAAAATCTTCATGTCCCTTCCAACGGGTCACACGAGCAGGCATGGTCAGGATAAATTTGTCCGAGATCGTCGGCTGTTGTTTGTGCCAGGCCTCCAGCCACTTTTCTTCAGGCTGAAAAGCAAAGGGAAATTCTGTTTTTGATACACCTCTGTGGATCAGCGTAATTTTGTTTATATCAACATCTGGATAATTATCAGTAATATATTTCAGAATAAAACCGGAAGTAGCAATAATCTTTTGTCCTTTTGTCATCACCTTGCTGTAAGGATTGACGCTGTAAGGTCCGTGTACGGTGGTTATGAATTTTGGACGGCAGGCCTGATCCATTTTATTCCAGGCAAAATAAGTCAACCAGGCAGGCAAACGGGAGCGAGCGTGGATGATGTCGATCTTTTCTTCACTAAAGTATCTGCGAAGATAAGAAATATGTTTCAAGGAAAAAAGAGATTTTTTGCCGATGTCTAATTGGATATGTTCACTGCCAGAGCTGACAAGCTCATCAACCATTCTGCCGCCGGCAGAGATAACAATGGAACGGTGTCCATGTTTAACCAGTTCTTTCGCAACCTCCAGGGTGCCGCGCTCAACACCGCCGACATTTAGTGCGGGAAGCAACTGGACGACACTCAGGGTTCCGGGGTTCATGCTTTAAGCCCCAGCTCCACTGATATAATCAATTCTAGTGCAGCAAACCAGATTCATGGAGTTGTTCGGCACAACGTTTTGCTTCGTTTAGTAATACAGGGGGTCTGTTAAGTTTTCGTTCGGAAAGCCACTTGCTGTAAGGGGTTACCATCTTGTCTTCGACAAGGCCCACGATATTGTTTGTCAGTTTGCTGGTGTTTCTGGCGGGGACATCGAGCAGGCCTACTGCCGCACCAGAGGTGAGGGACTCATACACCATCGAAACACTATCCATACTCACCCATACGTTAGCGGCTAGATTGAGTCGTCTGGCAATCCAGTCAGATCCTGTGTTTGAATAATCTTTATATTCTGCATTGGATTGTTGCAGCGTTGTTAGCAGATTCCTCGTTATTTCAGGGGTGCGAGAAGAGTCTGATATTTCCCAGTTAATATCAGCATGCGTTGTCAGGATTTCTTTTATTTGTTGCAGAAGATATTCATCGTCCCAATAAAAATGTCTTGATGGTCCGCCGATTAATATTAAGCCACGGTTGTTTGCTTGTTCGGTTGAAGGGGCAATACAATTTATCGCACCTTTTGTGGTTAGAGTATTACTCGCTATGTTCGGGGCATCATGTTCTGGAATAAAACAAAAATCGAAGCAACATGCAGGAATGCTGGGCTTCATAATAACAATAGTTTTGCCACCACGTGCACGCTTTGCACAAAGCAGAGATAAGTGTGTTTCATGCCCTGCGCCGATAATCATGTCTGGATCCGGTAATTCTTCTGATGCAGGAAATTTTTTTAAAATGAGATCCAGAAGGCCAGGCTTTCTGTCAGCTAACCCAATATCGTGGCAAGCACAGGGTTTGATCAGATTTAATGCCTTAACCAGCCCTTTGCTTTGTGAGTCATGTCCCGGTTTGCCGTCACTAATTCGCCAAATCACGGGTGTCTGTGTAGATTCAGTCGTCACCTTCTAGGAGTGCCGGGCCGATGATTCATTTTCAATCGTCCTTCAACGAAAATTCTGTTCCGCAATAAGGGCATGTCGCGTAACCTTTTTCCTCTATCGGCAAAAAAACGCGAGGATGGGAATTCCATAAGCTCATATCAGCGGTCGGACAATGCAGGGGCAGTTGCGAACGGCTAATCTCAATAGTCTTTCTGTCATTAGGTGTTCTTGATGCCTGATAATCGCTCATAGAGTCTTCCTCAAACGTAGCTCAACCATTCTGGTTTGTGTTCATGGCGTCCATGCACAAGATCGAAATAGGTTTTTTGTAGGATCTCTGTTACTGGACCACGACAGCCCTCACCAATCGTGCGTCCATCAAGTTCACGAATAGGCGTTACCTCTGCTGCTGTCCCGGTAAAAAATGCTTCATCTGCAATATACACTTCATCCCTGGTGATTCTTTTTTCGCGGATCTCCAGACCTTTTTCTTTTGCCAGGGCGAAAATCGTTTCTCTGGTAATGCCTTCCAGTGCGGAAGTTAGCTCCGGCGTATAGAGAGTGCCATTGCGTACGATAAATATATTTTCACCACTGCCTTCTGCAACATAGCCCTCGGTATCGAGCAACAGGGCCTCGTCATAACCACAATCCAGCGCTTCTTGCAGCGCCAACATGGAATTAAGGTAGTTACCGTTTGCCTTGGCTTTGCACATGGTTATATTGACATGGTGACGGGTGTAAGAGGAGGTCTTGATGCGAATTCCTATCTCCAGGCCTTCACTGCCAAGATAAGAGCCCCAGGACCAGGCGGCAACCATCACATGCACCTTCAGGTTGTCAGCACGCAGGCCCATGCCCTCTGATCCATAAAAGCACATGGGGCGGATATAGGCAGAATCAAGCTCGTTTTTGCTGACCGATTCAAGGCACGCTTTATTAATTGTTTCTTTATCGAAAGACAGAGGCATGCCTAAAATATGAGCCGAACGGAAAAGTCGATCGGTATGCTCCTGCAGGCGGAATATGGCAGTGCCCTTTTCTGCATGATAGGCACGCACTCCCTCAAATGCACCCATACCGTAGTGCAGGGTGTGTGTCAGTACATGGACTTTTGCCTCTCTCCAGGGGACGAATTCCCCGTCCATCCAGATCACGCCATCAATATTATCCATTGTCATGGATATCTCCTCATCGTACCTTGTATGTAAATCATTATTTTTATGCCAGCCCCGTATTGCATCATAAATTCAGGAGAAGTAACAGCGCTTGTATTTCTTTGATTCTTCCTGCCAGATTAGGATAAGCTTGGACTTATACCTAAACTACTTGGAAAAGCAGGCTTCAGAGTTCAGGTAAAATGTCAGAGCAAGGCGCAACTCGCAGTGAATGACTGATCCTTCATAAGAGTTGTTACGCGGCACTGGCTGTTTACCTGAGCTCCCGCAGGGCAAGACGATAAACAACCATCTACTTTGTTATAAAACCTTGGACTAGTATGACTAGTCCTGCGGCTTTATGCCTTGAATATATTTGCTTTTCGTCTTGCTGAAATCTACATTTCCAAGTAATTTGGGCATGTAATAAATTGTCGGGTGTAAATGGCTATGTCTGAAACTAAGATAAAAGGAATATCTTCACAGCAAGCATGGGAAATCCTTGAAGGTGAGCCGCGTGCAGTTCTGCTAGACGTGAGAACAAGCATGGAATATGAGTACGTAGGTCATCCGCTTAATGCATTGCATATTCCCTGGATGGATGCCCCGGACTGGAATATCGATGCAGAGTTTATGAATAAAGTTCGCGAAGCGTTGGCGAAGAGAACAGGTTCGGATCAGGGGCTGGAATCAATCGCTATATTGGCTATCTGTAGAAGTGGCAAACGTTCCCAGGCGGCGGCAGAAGAGCTTGCTCGTCATGGTTTCGACAATCTTTATAACATTGAAGACGGGTTCGAAGGCGACCTAGATAATAATAAACGAAGAAATACGATCAACGGGTGGAGGTTTGCAGATCTTCCCTGGGAACAATCTTGAAGGAATTTTAATTTGCCAATTCTTTATTTGATGAGCCTCACTTAGCGTATGGATAAAATCTTAATTACTCCGTGTCTGCACCTTGCGCGAAATATCTGGTATGGAGCCCGGTTTGCTCTATTTGTACCTACAGCTATGTGGCAATTCAGGTTCAGTTTTTTGCAACTTTGTTTGTTGTTGACGTTTTCCTTTTTTCTGTCATTTACTTATGACTTTGTAGACACTTTCCCGAAGAATGTTTTTAATATTTATGGCCTGACTTATCAGGCAACACTGTATCTGTTGTTCTTTATCAGCGTCGCATTCATTGCGCAAATTGAAAAAGATATAGCGAGCATGGTTAATATTATGATTGTTTTCCTTGCCTTTGTTCCTGCTGTTTGGGGCATATATTTGATTATTGACTGGCTTGCAGGGATGCAAACATGGTTTGATTCTACCGAGACGAGCTGGGCGATCTTTTATGTTTATCTCATATGGTATCTAGCAATTATATTTCGATGCATACGACAGTATTATCACGCAACAGTTTCCAGATCTTTTGTGTTGGTCGCATTATATGGGTTAATCAATTTTGTTCCTTTGTTTCAATTGCCACAGCAGCCACTTTGGTATCCAGATTACTCGACAGAAACCAGTGCTACAGATATCAATACGCAGATAAATATTGAAGATACATTCTATCGGCAAAGCGATTTAGTTAAACGGGCAACAGATAGTTTGATGCCAGAAAGAGCCGGTCAAACTGATTTATATTTTTTGGGGCTTGCCGGTTATGCCGATGAAGATGTTTTCATGAATGAAGTGATGCTGGCAAAAAAATTGTTTGATGAACAATTTGATACGAGAGAAAGATCGTTAGTATTAATTAACAATAACGAGACGGTTAATGATTTACCATTGGCCAATGCTCATAATCTTGAATCGGCGGTGATGGCATTGGCTGAAACCATGAATCCGGTAGAAGACATTCTGTTTCTTATGTTGTCATCACACGGCTCCAAAGATCATAAACTGGCCACTGATTATTATCCGCTGGACATGAATGATATTGGACCCGGAGAAATAAAAACAATATTGGATAACGCCGGGATCAAATGGCGAGTGATAGTCATTTCCGCATGTTATTCCGGTGGTTTTATAGAGCCGCTGATCGATGAAAATACGCTGATCATGACGGCCTCTGATAAAGACAAGAATTCATTCGGTTGCGGGCACGATGGAGACTACACCTATTTCGGGGAAGCGTTATTTGGTAAGCACCTTAAGTTTGAACGTAATTTTTCAACAGCATTTTACGCCGCAAAAAAAGACATTAAAGCACGAGAAACGGAAGAGTCGATAGATGCTTCTATGCCACAAATCAGGATAGGCGAGAATATAGAGAAACAATTATTACTGTTTACTGATCGTCTTGACTAAAGGGTTCTGTGCGCACTGGTAATCTGTAACTGAAGAAAAGGCCTGCTTCAAACAATAGCCAGATTGGAAGTGCCAATAATACCTGGGAAATGACATCTGGCGGGGTTAACAACATCCCCATAACGAACGCGGCCACAATCACATAAGGCCTGTTTCTTTTTAATGTTTCAACCGAGGCGAAGCCACTCCAGATCAACAGTACTGTCGCCACAGGCACCTCAAAGGCCAGACCAAAGGCAAAAAACAGTTTTAGGACAAAATCCAGATAACGACTGATGTCTGTCATGACTGCAACCCCTTCAGGCGTAACAGCATTAAAGAAACCAAAGATTAACGGGAAAACCACAAAATAGGCAAAGGCAGTTCCAGCATAGAACAACAGTATGCTGCTGATAAGTAAAGGTCGCGCAAGACGTTGTTCTTGCTGATATAGTCCTGGCGCAATAAAACCCCACAGCTGGGCAAGTAGATAGGGCATGGAAATAAAAATGGCAGCAAACAAGGTGAGCTTAAAAGGTGCCATAAAAGGTGAGGCCACTTCTGTTGCGATCATGGTGCTTCCGGGAGAAAGTTGTTCGATCAGTGGCGCCGCAATCAGGCTATAAATGTCATTGGCAAAATAGAACAAACATGAAAAAGTTATCAAGATAGCGCAGAGTCCCTTTAGAAGTCTCGAGCGTAATTCTATGAGATGTGTTACGAATGGTTGTGCTTCGTTCTGGTCATCCTCGTTGGGATCGTCGTCAGCAGGGTTATTTTTGTTGGTATCGTTTTGATTTTTCGCTGACATATTAAACTTTAGTCGCCTGACTTTTTGTCAATGGGTTTCAATTTTCCAGAAAAATCAGGATCTTGATCCGGGGCGTTTTTCATCAGATCGTCAAGATCATTAAGCTGTCGCTTAAAGGTTCTGCCTTCGTCTATTAATAATTCCTGTTTTAATTCTCTTTGCAGGTTGTTTATCAAGCGACGAATTTTGCCCAGCCATTTCCCTGCCTGTTGCGCAAAAGCGGGAAGTCTGTCCGGACCTACAACTAGTAGCGCAACAGTGCCGATCATAACAAGCTCCCAAAAACCAATGTCAAACATGGTGAGCTACCTGGAAATCCAATTGAAATACGCTGGAGGGATTAAAATTTTATGCGTCCTCCTGAGAGAAAGAAGAGTTTGATCGTCGGTGATTTAACTAATCAGAATATTTACCAAGTTTACTTATCTGGCGTTTTATCGACCTCGCCCTCAATAATTGTCCCGCTGCTTTCCTTGTCCTGTTTATTGTCCATGTTCTCGGCGCGTTCTATTTCGTCGACATCCTTCATTGCGCCACGAAAACCTTTAAGGGCACCGCCCAGATCACCACCCAGGCTGCGTAGTTTTTTTGTGCCGAAAAGCAAAATGACAATGACCAGGACAATGACTAATTCTGTGATGCCGAAACCCATGTTTTATCTCCATTTTTGCTACATAAGTAAAAACGCCGAAAACTGGTTATTTTTTGCGATTGGCTTTTTCTTCAAGTCCCGACAAGCCAAACCTTCGACTCAGTTCCGATAATATGTCATCAGGGCTTAAACCCTGCTGAGCCAACATGACAAGTGTGTGAAACCATAAGTCTGCGGTCTCGTTAATTATAGCGGTTTTTTCGCCTGATTTTGCAGCAATCACTACTTCTGTTGCCTCTTCGCCAATCTTTTTCAGGATTTCATCCAGACCCTTATCATAAAGCGAGGCGACATAGGACGAATCTGGTTCTGCATTTTTTCTGCTTTCCAGGGTCTGGGCCAGTTCGCTAAGCACATCATCTGTCATGTTTGAAAGTCGCTATGTTAATGAAAATATTAAAAAAGTATTCGAACGATTGTATCGTTGAGGCAGATCTATTTACAGAGATCATTTTTTATAAATTTCTTCAGGATCTTTAATAACGGGATCAGTGATTACCCATTCGTTGTTTTCAAGCCGGTGATAAAAGCAACGTGCCCGCCCCGTGTGGCAAGCGATACCGCCCACCTGTTCGACCTTGATTAGCAGCGCATCATTATCACAATCAAGCAGTATCTCCTTGATGATTTGCTGGTGCCCGGATTCTTCACCCTTGTGCCACAGTTTTTGTCTGGAACGAGACCAATAGACAGCGTGCGCCTCTTTCTGGGTTAGTGATAAGGCTTCGCGGTTCATCCAGGCTTGGGTCAGGACATTGCCTGTTTCAAAATCCTGGGCAATCACCGGAACCAGGCCATCATCATTCCACTTGAC
>JAKZTI010000152.1:0-5353 GCA_047517145.1 Gammaproteobacteria bacterium | reverse complement strand
GATTGAGGCTGCTATGGATGTATGTCAGCACCTGGCAAAACTGGCGGATAGTAGTGTTGAAAGTGTTTTGCCATTTTCTACAGGCGTGATTGCTGAGCCATTGCCTGTTGATGAAATAAAAAATGCAATACCTGCCTTACTGGATGATCTTAAAGCCGATTCGTGGCTGGATGTTGCCGATGCAATTATTACCACGGATACCATAGCAAAAGGTATCTCAAAAAGAATCAAGCTAGCAGATGGTGAAGTAACAATCACAGGAATCGCTAAAGGGTCAGGCATGATAAGGCCAGATTTGGCGACCATGCTGGCATTTATAGCAACGGATGCTGATATCAGTGAAAAGCTTATTCAGAGTGTCCTGACTGAAGTAGTAGAAGATTCGTTTAACTGTATTAATGTGGACGGCGATACTTCAACAAACGATGCTTGTTTTCTGGTTGCAACAGGAGAAAGTGATGCTGCTGAAATCAAATCACTCAATCAGGGGTCAGGTTTGCTATTTAAGAATGCATTACTGGAAATATGTATTTTTCTTGCACAGGCCATGGTCAGAGATGGTGAGGGGGCTAGCAAATTTATTTCAATAGCTGTTGTCGACGGGGCATCTGAGGCAGAATCCAGGGAAGTCGCATTGACAGTAGCAAATTCACCACTGGTTAAGACAGCTTTTTTTGCCTCTGATCCAAATTGGGGAAGAATTCTTGCCGCTATCGGAAGAACCACACTTCCCGATTTAGATATTGAAAGAATTTCTATTTCACTCAATGATGTAAAAATTGTCGAGTCAGGGAAAAGAGCAGAGAACTATACAGAAGCAGAAGGACAACGCGTCATGAAACAGGAAGAGATAACAATATCTATTTCTTTAGGTAGGGGAAGTGCCAGCGCTGTTATCTGGACTTGTGATCTTTCGCATGAGTATGTTCGTATTAATTCAGAATATCGTTCGTAATATTCTTTATGAACCCTAATGTTTTGCATGTTGCAGTAGGCGTCATTAGAAACAACAAAAACCAGGTACTATTGTCTCAAAGGCCAGCTGATGTTCATCAGGCTGATTTGTGGGAGTTTCCCGGGGGTAAACTAGAGTCTGGAGAAACAGTCAGGCAAGCCTTATCTAGAGAATTAAATGAAGAACTTGCGCTTACTGTAAAATCAGCAAAACCATTAATTAAAATATATCATGACTATGAGGAACATTCTGTGCTGCTTGACGTTTGGCAAATAAACTCATGGGACATGAGTTCAGCGGATGACAGAGGCCAACAAGGACAAAAAATAGAATGGGTAGATATTTCAAGCCTTGGTGCTCGTGATTTTCCAGCAGCAAACAGAGCAATCATCAAGTCGGTGCAATTATCTGATTTTTATTTGATCTGCCCTGAACCTGAAGCTGATAACAAAAATTACATCAATAAATTTAAGGCATGTATTTCTGCCGGTGTGCGATTATTTCAGCTTAGGTTTAGTGAAAATTCGTACTATGACAGGCATGAAGATTTAATCGTAGAGCTACTTGGATTGTGCAAGAGTAGTCGTTCACGGTTACTGATTAACAGCTTGCCTGACTATGCAGTGAAGATTGGTGCTCACGGTGTTCATCTAAATAGTGAGAGATTGCTACAGTTTTATGAGCGTCCACTTGATGAGAAATTTCTGGTATCCGCATCATGCCATAATTCTACTGAACTGGAACATGCATGTAAGATAGATGTTGATTTTGCGGTGTTATCACCGGTAAATAAAACAAGCAGTCATGAATCCGCAAAGCCACTGGGTTGGGATAAATTTAAAAATCTTGTAGAGCCGGTGAATATTCCAGTATATGCCCTGGGCGGTATGCGCGCTGATGATATGAAAAAATTCTGCGAATTTGGTGCTCAGGGAGTTTCTGTCCTTAGTGGTGTCTGGAACCAGAAAGATGTAAAAAAAGCAGTGGATAGATATTTGCTAGGATGATCTCCAGACACAAGGGCCACTCAATGTTTTGTACTGGGTTCTTCCTGCAGAGGTTGCGAATTTTGATAATTTTCTTCTGAGTTTATTTTATATTTCCCATCAATCCATTCACCAAGATCAATTAGCCTGCAGCGCTTGCTGCAAAATGGGCGATACACATTTTGCGGAGAATATTCAGTTGTCTTTCCACACTCAGGGCATTTGATGGTTTTCTTCATAAGATGCAGCAGTGTAGTTCAAATTCTACAGCGTTGCTGGTTTGGACAGGTCTGAATGAAGTTGAAGATTGTTCCATAAATCTTATTGTGAAGCGATGTTTACCACCACTTATCTCAGGAAAATAGTTACAGTCCTCAGGCAGAAAAACACGTATTAACTGGCAGGGTAATTTAGATTCAATGGGTTGTTGGTAAAATCCTGACTCGGCATTTTCAATGACAGGTGTTGTGCTATTCCTTAACATAAGTAAGGCGATAGCCAGAGATTCCTGTATCACTAAAAGATCATGTTTCCAACTATCCAGATCATCATATCTGGATTGTGCAGGTTTGTGTAGCCAGTGATGAAAAGCAGGGAGATCAAAATTACAGGTTCCGCCAGGTATAGAAATCCTTTGTTTAATGGATGTAATCAATTCATCATTTTTTAAATATTGACCTGGTTGAAACTCACTATCTCGCAGTGTATTAAGATAATCGCTAATATTGCCTAAAATATCATTTAGTCGTTGATGATCTACATTTGGATTATTTTTTAATACGTCCAAAGTGATCGTATGTTTCTCCAGTTCCTTGATTAAATCACTTTTCAGATCAGAACGAGTGATTAGATCGAGGATTTCCAAAAAGCACGAGATAGCCATTCTGCTGTCCCACTGGCTGTCCTGTGGTCTATGATGATCTGCAATATTAAACAAATGTTCGAGACGCAAAAAACTACGCACACGTTCGTTTAATGGTTGCTCGTATATGACTCTGTTTTCCAAGTGGGTAACCAGTTATGGGTAGATTAAGTCGCTAATTGTCCTGTACTTGTGCGATGCAAGCAACATATCCGGTTAAATACTTAAGTAAAACTCGTGCAGGTCACGAATTCTCTTGCGTAGATTATCGATATCACCTTTATTGTCTACAATGTCATCAGCAGCCGACAGTCGATCCTTTCGAGATATTTGGGAATCAATTATTGCATCAATGTCGCTCTTGTTTGTCTTATCTCTATTTAATGCGCGCTTTAATTGTAGTTCTCTGGGGACGTCAATAACTAAAATTCTGTCGACAGTTTTTGAGGCATCGGTCTCTAACAGCAGAGGAATGGATATGATGCAGTATTTGGAATTTATAGTTTCGACTTGAACAGAAATTTCCCTGTATACATGTGGATGTAAAAGATCTTCCAGTTTTTTACGATCGATTTGATTTGCAAATATTGAATTGCGGATTATTTTTCTATCAAGAGTGCCATTACTCGAGATTACTTCATTGCCAAACATCTTTATTATTTCCTTAAATGCCGGCATTCCCGGTTTAACCAGACTATGTGCTATGTTGTCTGCATCAATAACAGGGACGCCGAGCTCAGAAAATATTTCACAAGCAGCCGATTTCCCGCTACCAATGCCACCAGTTAAACCAATTTTTAAAGCCATAGTTGAATAAGACTAGAAACTGTTTAGATAGAGTCCAGTTAATTCCTTGCCCCAGATTAAAGTAATCCATCCTGCGATAGCAAGGTAAGGTCCAAAAGGGAAAGCAGCGGCTTTGTCACGACCTTTAAATATAATCATTGCAAGACCAATTACTGATGCTGCAATTGAAGACAATAAGATAATTAGTGGTAAAGATTGCCAGCCAAGCCATGCACCCAAGAGTGCCAAAAGTTTAAAATCACCATAACCCATGCCTTCCTTGCCAGTGACTGTTTTGAAGCTGATAAATATAATCCAGAGAATAGCGTAACCAAGCATTGCACCGATCAGGCTGGAATTAATGTCGGTGAAAACTCCAAAAATATTACAGGCCAACCCTAACCATATAAATGGGAGAGTTATGTCATCAGGTAGTAAGGAGTGTTCCAGATCGATTACGCTTAAGCAAATGAGCGCCCAGGTAAAAAATACTGCAAATAAGGTTTGCAGGCTAAAGCCAAAGTGCCACGCAACATAAGCAGTCGCCAGGCCGGTAAACATTTCAATAATGGGATATTGAAGAGAAATCTTTACATTACATGAGCTGCAACGACCTTTAAGGAAAAGATAGCTGATCACAGGTATGTTCTCGAGAGCAGTTATTTTATGCTGACAAGATGGGCAGCTGGAGCCAGGAAAAATTAAGTTTACTTGTTGTTGCTCTGATACATCTTCATCCTTCATATCCAGCAGTTCGCAACATTGTTCATGCCAATCCTGTTGCATCATTTTTGGTAATCGGTAGATAACTACATTCAGGAAACTCCCGATACACATACCGAGTATTGTCATCGTGAAGGTAAAAAATACTGGCTGAGTTTGCAGAAAATGTATAACTGACATTGCCTAGATCGCTCGAGGATTGCCAAAGCTACAGGCTATGTTGCATAGCATATAGAATTGTTCTGGACGGGGTGGCCGGGCTAATTTTTGGTGGTGCCTGGTCTTATCCAACCACTTGACCCATTTTGAATATGGGTAAATACATACCAATAACGATGCCACCAATGACAACGCCAAGAAACGCCATAATGGCTGGTTCTAACAAACTGGTTAATGCCTCTACCGCATCATCAACTTCCTGCTCATACCAGTCTGCGACTTTTCCGAGCATGGTATCGATTGAGCCAGATTCTTCACCAATAGCAACCATCTGTACAACCATGTTTGGAAATAGTCCTGTCTCACGCATGCTTGCCTGAAGTTGTGTCCCGGTGGAAATATCATCTCTGATCTTCATACAGGCATTGTAAAAGACGATATTACCGCAGGCACCAGCCACCGACACCATTGCTTCAACCAGTGGTGTACCAGCAGCAAACATGGTTTCTAATGTGCGAGCAAAACGGGCGATGGCTGCCTTCTCCAGTACCACCCCAAGGACAGGGAGCTTTAGCATTACCCTTTCCATTGCTTGAGCGAAAGGCCTGGATCTCTTATGTAGTTCCAGAATTCCAAAAATTGTGCCACCAATGGCGAGACCCATTGCCCACCACCACTGGACAAAGAAATTAGAGGTATCGACAAGAAATTGTGTCAGTGCGGGTAAATCCGCTCCAAAACCCTCGAATAATGATTGAAACTGGGGTATCACAAAAATCATTAGAATAGTGACAACAATACCCGCAACGGCAATCACAGCAGCTGGATAGAACAGTGCGGCTTTTATCTTTGATTTTAATGCCTCTGTTTTCTCCATATAGG
>JAKZTI010000151.1:0-13618 GCA_047517145.1 Gammaproteobacteria bacterium | reverse complement strand
TTCGTCACCAGTCTGGTGACCGTAGTTATCATTTATTTTCTTGAAGTGATCTACGTCAATGAACAGGCAACTTATCTCTGCATTTGCGCGAATAACGCTGGTAACTTCTTCCACCAACCGTTGGTCAAAAAATCTTCTGTTATTGACTCCAGTCAAAGGATCCATAAGGCCAAGATACTTAAGACGTTCTCTATTAATACTTATCTCCAGGCTTGCCGAGATGACAGCTGCCAGATGTTGCAAAAAATCTGTGTCAGAACTCTCTTGAGAATGTCCCCTTGATTGTTCGCCGATGTTAAAGCTTCCAATCAGGTGATGGTTTCTGCTTAGTGGAAGTAACCATGCAGCATCTGGTTTTTTTATTTCTGTAGAAAAAAGAAGATGGTGAGTATTTTCATTATACGATTCAAAAACTGGAAATAATTTCTGACTATATATATTTTCCAGTTCTTCATTGGAATCGATAAAATTTAATTCCGGACATTCTGAGAATTCACTCCCAGAGTGTTCAAGATGTCGTTGAATTTCATACTCAGGATCAACCAGTGTCAGGGTCACGATTTCCCAGCCAAGCTCAAGCAGACTCTCTTTCAGCAATAATTCAATCAGATTATTCAGTGAACTTGAATTCATGAGCTCAAGTTCAAATGCCTGGAATTTTTTCAGTGTTACCTCATTGTACGCAGCATCTTTCAGTAGAGCATCAAAGCGGCTGTGTAATTCCTGAGCGTCTTTTTCGATACTCATGATTTTAGCCCTGAATTCATTAAATAACCCAGCTTAAAGATTTTTGAAACGATACCAGGTTAGCAAGGCAAATGCTGGTGCACCTACTGAAGCACCAATCAGAAAAGGTGGATGTAGATTTAACCAAACAACGGGTGCGAAGAGAAACAGAATATCATCAAAATCAAAACCAGAAAAACCAGCATAGGCTTTTTCACCAGTATGTTTCTGTGCCTGATCAATCTTCTCGGCAAGGATCTCAGCGGCAATTACACCGACTGTTGCACAGACACCCATTACAATCGTCCAAAGCCCAAGTTCCACATTCCAGAAGGTTGTTCCTCTAAGACCAATGCCAATGCCGATAAAAAATAATGCGGTAACAAATACATCTGAAAAATAATCATATTGATGTCCCCACGGACTGGTCTTGCCACTGATGCGAGCCAGCTCACCGTCGGCGCGATCCATAAATGCAGATAATATCCATAGAAAACCACCGTAGAGGTTCCACTCTGTTGTGCCTATGGCAAACAGGCTACAGGCTGCGACTCCAGAGATTAATCTTATCGTGGTGAGATGATTGGGTGTAATTGGCGAATTAACGAGCGGGAGTATACAAACCCGTGCTACTTTATGCGTCCAGGAATCGCCGACCATATTAAAAGGTCACCTATGCTTCTTTAAAGCTGGTTAACTCGATCGAGAATTTTTCGATAATACGTTTGATACGTGGATGAATCAGTGCCTTGTATTCTGCTTCAAATTCATAATCTTTAGCAGCCGGATCCATGTCATCCCATAATCCTGTAGCTGGATGTAGATATATTTCTGATAGCCCATCTTCAATGTTAGGAAGTATACGAACCAGAGTATCCAGATTCATATGTCCTGTGTGATGAAAACCGAATACGTGCGTATTGAATTTAATATTATTCTCGATAAGTCGCTTCTTCATTCTGTAAGTGAAAGGTTTAAGTAATAACCAACAGGTAAATCGTAACAATTTTACTTTGCGATTATCTATTAGTGCTTTTAAAGGTTTTTCTTCAGGGAGCCGGACAGCATTCATTCCATAATCTTTACCGATCTCGATGATGGCGTCAAAGACGGTAGGATGAAGATGCAAATGATTATGCGCATTGACATGATCAAGATGTAGCCCAGTTGCTTTAAATGCTTCGAATTGTGCGCGGATTTCATCTTTTAACTGCTGTTTAACACTTGCATTGAAAAACATCTTGATGCCGCTGCTGACAAGCTTGTTTGAGAATTCTCCATCAGCATTCACAAGGTCAGGAATGTCACTAGTCGGCAGACAGGAACGGCCATTGGATAACACCAGATGTAAACCGACATTAAGCCCAGGCAAGTCTTTGGCCCGCGCGACTGCATCATCGACCTCAGGCGCAGCAACCATCAAACTGGTGCTTGTTAAAATGCCTTTCTGATGTGCCTGTGAAACAGCCTCATTTACTGGAATTGACAGGCCGAAATCATCGCCTGTCACGATTAGCTTTTTCAGGCCGTGCTCTCCCTTACGAAAAGGAACTTGAAGAATTCCACACCTTCGCGCAGACGACGTTTCATTATTTCCCAATCCTGACACATTTCGAAGAATAATGTTGCCATCTTCCATGGGCGGAAATAGAAACGTTTGTAGAAATTATCAACGGCTTCAAAAATATCATCACTGGGGAGATGCGGATAATTCAGTACTGAGTGTTGAACCCCATCATCCCCAACCAGCGAACTGTCGTCTATCAACCAACCGTTCTCAATCGCTTGCTTGTATAGAAATGTTCCAGGATAAGCAGCAGGCAGTGATACCTGAATGGTTTGCGGATTTAGTTCCTGCGCGTATTTAATCGATTCTTCAATGGTATCTTTTGTTTCACCTGGGAGGCCAACAATAAAAGTCCCATGAATGAGGATGCCCAAACTGTGGCAGTCCCTGGTGAATTGTCGTGCGATATCTGTTCGAATACCTTTCTTGATGTTCACCAGGATCTGTTGATTGCCAGATTCGTAGCCGACCAGTAACAGACGTAGACCATTGTCTTTCATTATCTTCAGTGTTTCGTAAGGGACATTGGCTTTTGCATTACAGGACCAGGTGATGCCCAGTTTGCAAATTTTCTTTGCCAATGCTTCAACATGTTCGATGTTGTCTGTTAGCGTATCATCATCGAAGAAAAATTCCTTAATCTCAGGGAAATTATCTCTTGCATAAGTTAACTCTGCAATGATGTTATCAACTGAACGGGTGCGGTAGTTATGACCAGAAATAGTTTGTGGCCAGAGACAAAAAGTACAACGAGATTTACAGCCTCTGCCAGTATAGAAAGACATATAAGGATGCAGCATATAGCCGTTATAGTAATCTTTTGTGTCCAGATTTTCTTTATAAACTTTGGTTACCCATGGCAGTGAATCCATGTCTTCGATCAGTGCGCGGTCTTTATTATAAACGGGTTTGCCATCTTTCTTGTAGATAATGCCATCGACTTCTTCCAGTGGTCGGCCTTTAGCGATTTCCTGAATGGTAAAATCAAATTCGTTACCCGCGACAAAATCAATGGCATCAGAAGCAAGCACGGTATGGTCTGGATTGACTGCAACATGCGGGCCGCAAAAACCTATGATCAATTTCGGATTTGCTTGCTTGAATGCTTCGGCAATTTTCACATCGTTTGGAAAAGAAGGTGTGCTTGTGTAAAGCACCAGAAATTCATAATCAGTGGCCAGAGGCAAAATTTCTTCCAGAGGAATGTCTCCTGCTGGTGCATCGATCAAACGACTGCCTTCAACCAGAGCTGAAAGTTGAGCCAACCAGGTTGGATACCAGAAAGATTTTACTTCCCGTGTACATTGATAACGAGAGCCAGCGCCACCGTCAAATCCATTAAAGGATGGCGGATTTAAAAATAATGTTTTTAACATCCCAATGGGACTCCTAATTTATCATTAACTACAGAACGTCATTCGGTAGTTTTTATGTGTTCTTGATTATCTTCTTTTACGAGATCTTTTGAATCAGTTTCTGGTTCTTCATGTATCAAACCATCATCATCCACAGAAAAAATGTGGTTCCTCCATTCAACTGAATGTCCCGCAAAACTTACGATTCGGATGATGAAGGACAGTAGATCTCTCACAGGGATAAGTAACAATGATCCCCGACCATTCAGACCAAGCGCAGATTTTACCTGCAGGTGCAGCAAAATTCGAGCAGTAATCGTAATGCCGAGTATTGAGGCAGGTAAAAAAATGTGTTGCGTGAATATTAGTGCGAATAATGCGGTCAGGCTGCCTATCACTAATGTATCTGTCAGGAAGGTACCCAGATAGCCTAGCGGCTCAACGGCCCTGAGTGTTCTGGCCCAGCGAAGTTCGTGTAAAAACAAAGACTTATAGCTTGATTCGTAAGACAGATTATCTACGATTGTGTGTGATAAATGTATTTTATAGCCGCGTTCAGAGACCATTTGACCCAACATATAATCATCGGCCAGATAATTGCTCAGTGCTTTAAAGCCTCCGAAATCAGTCAATATTTCACGGCGTACGGCCATTGTCGCCCCCAGACAATAACTAATATCTTTCAGTGCATTAGAGATAAGCACTGAAGGGAGAAACCATTCATTAATAAACATGGCATTTAGCCTTGAAGCCAGGCCACCTTCTGAACGGCCCGAATAGAGACAGGTGACAGCGCCATTCGCCGCGTTGGCAAACGGCGCGACGATATCGTGCAGGTAATTTTTGCCTACACGCATGTCACTGTCAGCAACCAGTAATATGTCGTGTTTGGCCGAGGGAAACATATTAATCAGATTGGAAACCTTGTGGTTTGAGCCATGTAACCGCGTGTCGATGACCATTTCCAAATCCAGTTCCGGATAATCCTGGATGATTTTCTCAATCGCAGGAATTGCCGTATCATCTTTGCCGTGCAATCCAAAGATAATTTGATATTCGGGGTAATCTTGTTCACAAAATGATCTTAAATTCTCATCCATACCATGTTCCAGACCGCAGATAGGTTTTAACACGGTGGCCGGTGGTGTGAAGCCGGAAGGGATATGGGGTCTTTTTCTGCTTTTGCGAAGTTCAATGATGCAGAAGTTGGCGAACAATAAATAACCAATTGCGCAGAGGCTAATCAGCACCAACAGATAAAATATGATTTCGTAATTCCCCATCAAACAACCGCTAATAGACTGATTTAATTAATATTATGTCTTTTATTCAGGAGCAACTTACTTTCGAAATGTTGCCAGACCACCAGGCCAGGAATATCGACTACCAACTCCCGGATCCTTGTCGCCAGCGAGACAGCTAATGCTATATCGGGTGTCATTCCAAGCAGGGCGCCTAGCATAACATAACCGCCCTCCTGAACCCCATAGGCATTTGGGATGAAGAAAGCGATATCACTGATGGTACTAGTCAGGCTTTTCAACATCAAAGCTTCAAGAATACCGATTGGAAACCCGAGTAAATAGCAGGCCAACCAGACTTCTGAGGTTTGTAACACGAGTCCAAATGTGCGCCACAGTGTTGAGATGATGACACATCGATAATCGCTGTAGATAACCCGGACAATGGCATCCACTTCCCTGGCGTTATTGGTGATTTCTTCCCAACCGCCCGAGCTGACGAATTTACCCACAGCGCTGGCCATGAAACCAACCATGCCCGCATGTTGTACCAGGATAAATCCTAATAAACCTCCAGCCAGGGCAATGATGCCTAACATGGCTGCAATCGCCAGTTCGTCATCCAATGCAAGATAGATAAGTAGCAGTGTTCCGGTAAAGGCCCACACGGCTACTGCCATGGCCTGCACCGTCTTATCCACCAACACAGAGGCACTGGAATCCACGCCACTGGTTCCCCATAGTGTGATCAATCGGGCCTTGGCAATTTCACCGCCAATGGAAGCAACAGGTAATAATGTATTAATGGCACGACCAATCCAGAGCGCTTTTAATACTGCCCCAAACTCTGGCGTGTGTTGTTTCGGGAATAACATGCGCCATGAAAAAGCCGCTGCAAGCAAGCAAGGTGCCCAGACGATCGGTAAGGCTAGTAATTCCCAGCCTGATGTTGCTAACAGATCAAACAGATCACCAATACCTTGCCAAAGGATCAACAGGACAAAAATCAACAGGCCCAATACCAGACCAAAAATTGGAAGTGCACGCATAAAGTTTTTTAAGAAATCAGTTTGGAAATAATATTTATGATTGACATAATATAACTTAAACGAGGTATGACATGCCATACCCGCTGTTATCACGGTAGAATGAAAAAATAAGATTTGTCATTCTCGCGCATGGTGAATCCACGACTGCATGGATGCAGAAGGTAGAGTGAAGCAGGAGCTAGAACCGAGTAATTGAAGAAGGAACAGATCAATAGATTAACGAAATGAACAGTACTAATACACTCGCCGCACCGGAACAGATATTCCCATTGGTAAGACATCTGTCTTATCGATTGACACCGATACTTCTGAAAACGTCAATCACCCCAAATCAGATTACCACTATCTCACTGTTATTAGGCTTGATCTGTGCTGCCTGTTTTACACAGGGCAACTGGATAGCCGGGATGATTGGCGGATTGTTACTAGTCGCCAGTTATACTTTTGATAATTGTGATGGCGAGGTAGCCAGGATCAAGAACATGTCTTCCGAGTTTGGTGCGAAACTGGATGATATGGCGGACTGGATTATTGATGCCAGTTTTTTTGCCGCTTTAGGTTATGGCACAGCACAAGTAAACGGACAGCAGTTCTGGTTCTGGTTGGGTCTGGCCGCAGCCGCAGGCGCTTTTATTGATTATATTGTTGATTTGATACATGAAGCAAAGAAGAGTAGAGACCCAGAGGCCATCAGCCGGGAAGAACAGGCAAAGGAACCCAAACAACCAGAAGACGGACTAGACTGGATCATCTATATATTTCATAAACTCAGTCGCGCGGACTTTTGTATCATCGTTCTAGTCCTGGCCCTGTTTAATGTCACATGGATATTATTGCCATTTGCTGCCATCGGCGCACAGGTATACTGGATAACAGACCTGTTTGAACGCGCCAGGGGATATCACACTTAGTGACTGATTTAGTCGCAGTAAAACTTGGATAAATTCTTACAATAAACTATTCTCGATAATTACACGGGTAGAACAATTTCAGGTGGTGTATGACTGGAACAGCTAAAGGATCTTACGGAAATGAAAAAATTAACACTGCTTTTATTCGCTTCATTACTATTTTTCACAACTGCAAGCTATGCACAGAACGAAGATCTAGTTGCCAAGGTGGCTGAAGTTAAAAGCAAATTGAAAAAAATACAGGACTCAAATACTGATCTTAAGAAAATGCTAGCGAGTTATGAAAATGAAATTGCAGGCTTGCGATTAGCACTTGAAAATTTTGAAGTAGAAATTACCAGGATGGAGGAAGAGTAGGGATCGATAAAGGATTATAAAGAAATGCAAAAAACATTAATACTATTATTCGTTATATGCTAGAAAGAAAATATGCTAGAAAGAAAACTTTTGATAGGGAATGCTTCAAGAGGTTATTCGGTCTCTAGCCTTGGAGAAGAAAAACTAAAAAATTCTCCAATACACGACTTTCCATGAGTTACAACGAATCAATAGAATCAATAGAATCAATAGAATCAATAGGGTCAGTGTCGATTGAAAGCTGCTCCCGGCGCAACTCTACCTCCTCCTTCCTTGGAGTCGTACCGCCTACATTCATGTAGGCGTTATTTAAACCAATCAGGACTCTTTATATTTTCCATGAATTTTTCAATAGAGGACTGCATTCGCTCGTGACGCGCTGCCTCACGTTCTGCATTTTCTTTATGGCTTAACTCTTTTTGTTCGGCCTCTTTTCTGGGTGTTTCTTCAAGACTAGAATCAACAGTTTGCGTTTCTTCTTCCTCGTTTATGTATATTGTCTCTTGTTCTTTAGTTTCAATGATTTGTATCTCTTCGTCGGTTTGTATTTTTTCATCCCTGATTATCTCAATCGCTTCAACTTCACGTTCTGGTGCGGGCAGATTATCAAACTCTTCTACCTCTGTGACGGATATGTCATCCATAAAATTTATCACTATTTTTGGGATAAAAAGATAGGTTAAAACAGCTAATATAGCGAGTAGAAAAAGTGCTCTTTTAAGCATTAGAGATGTTCTTTTACGCATTATTTAAACTTATCCAAGTCTGATTAAATGTCCTGTAGGCAATCCTCGACTGCTGCCAATACATTATTTACGACATTGGCCTTTGGTGTTGTTTTATTTTCGTCACCATCACGATATTTTCCTGTACGCACCAATCTGGATTCCAGGCTAGCATTGAGCGCACCTTGAATGTCACCATAGATGTCATCACCAATTAATGCAACTTGTTCAGGTTTAAGCTGGATACTTGACAGGACTTGCTCGAAAAAATCTATGGATGGTTTGCCAGTAATAACTGCCTTAATATCACAAGCGTATTCAATGGCTTCAACAAAGGGGCCTGCATCAAGGAAAAACTCACCGGATTTTTTGAAATATTTATTGTGCCCTATAGCGATTAATGGAGCACCTTCGAGACAAAGTCGGAAGGCCTTGTTTAAATGTTCATAGTTAAAATCATCGGCTGCATCCCCGATGATGACTGCGTTTGGATCGTTTTGTGCGACATCACTAAATTCACTTTTTAATCCACGATGTATCAGGCAAAATGGACGCAAATCATGGCTGAGCACATAGTCTTTTGCGGCCAGTGGGGCAGTATAGATATGCTCCTCTAAGACATTAATTCCAGCATCTTGCAACTGTTTAACAATTTTCGAACGAGGTTGTTGCGAGGTATTTGTTATAAGCCGATAAGGTAGTTTTTTTTCTTCGATGTAGTTGATGGCTTTATCTGCATTCGGCAATAACTCTGCACCATCAAGTAATACACCACTTATATCAAAGAAAATACCTTCTATCACTCGAGTAAATGTTTCCTTTTTTCTACATCAGTTCATATGAGTATAGTTGAATCAAGAGAGTCAGTGTGATGCGCAATGAAGCTAATTCCAATGATCATGAAAAAGTAACTTGTTATGATAAAATGCATAAAAATAAATAGGATGCCCTAAAATTAAAATGTTCAAGAAACTCCAGGAAAAATTTCGTTATCTTGTTGATCAAGCTTTTGCGAGCGAGTTCTTCGGGCAAATGCTGCTGCTTATCACATTATTATCTTCGGTCACTCTGATTGGGATGACGGCCGTTTTCTTTGGCCTGTTCTCGGAGGAGAATGCAAGCATCGGTTTTATTCACTAGGATATTGATGCCGGCTTCTGGGACTCCTTATGGTGGTCCTTAAATCAGGTCATGCCGCTGAGAGGGTTCGAGAAGGCTTACGGTGCCACGGTCCCGATACTAGTATATTCCCTGTTTCTGTCACTCATGGGGCTGGTTGTCTTGAGCGTATTGATCTCACTTATCAATAACACATGGCGTAGCCGTATCGAAGGGCTGCACAAGGGCGATACGCCTGTATTGGAACGTGATCACGTGCTGGTACTGGGGTGGAGTAATAAAGTCTTCTCTGTCCTGCAACAATTGGCACTGCTCCAGCCTGGAGTCAAGGTAGCGATACTCGCACCACGAGAAGTTGACGTTATGCAGGAGCAGCTTAGAGTTGCGGGGATCCACCGGCAACCCATAAAGGTTATTTTGCGTAGCGGAATACCCAGTAATTTTGGCGAACTTGACCGGGTTGCCGTCAACCATGCTGCCAGTGTCATCGTCCTCGCAACAGACGCCGATGACAGCGAAACCATCAAGACCATGGTCCTGCTGACTACACGGCAAGATTGGTCAGGAGAACCACCGATCCTGACATCGGAAATTGCCATGGAGCAAAATTATGAATTGGCGATGATTGCTGCCAAAAACCGACTACATATTATTGACTCCAGCCGAGTGATCAGTAAGGTCATTGTCCAAACAGTCCGTAACCCAGGGCTGGCGAATGTCTATAGCGAGATATTCTCCCCGGCGGGTAATAGTCTCTATGTAGAAAGCATTCCTGATTGTACCGATCGACCACTAAGAGAGATTGCCTACTGTCTCTGCGACGCCATCCCTGTCGGTATCTCATGGAATGAAAAACGTGATGATGTGGTACGACATGCTGTCGGGCTTAACCCTGAGCCCGACTACGAGATTGCCGAAGATGAAAACCTGGTATTTCTTACTCGAGGTCTACCCGTTACCTATACAAAGCACGACCAACTTCCAGAATCGCAGATTTACAAGGAAGGTGGATCGGTACCCCACGTACCCACCCGTGTATTGCTGATAGGTTGGACCGATATTCTTTACAATATATTGCAGGAACTCGATGCGCATGCCTTGCGCGGTACTGAAGTAACAATATTGTCAAACGTCAATCACGATAAAACTCAGCAACGTGTGGAAAGCTATCAACTAAAATCACTCAAGAATCTGACGCTGAAATTTCTTGAGGGGAATGCCTTCATGCGCTCTGCCTGGGAAAATATCGATTTACCGAGTTTCCAGAGTATTGTCATGCTTGCGGATGGAACCGATGAACAGGGAGGTGCAGATACACGCACCCTGCGCATATTGCTTCGTTTATCGGACTTGCGCAAACAGCATGAATCGCGTGCGCACACCGTTGTTGAGTTACTGGATAATAATAATCGTGCCTTACTTACCGGCCTTGATGTGGATGACATCATTGTCAGTCCCGAAGTTGTCAGTGCACAGCTGGCGCAAATTGCAGGGCAGGAGGTTCTCGCACCTATCTACCGTGAACTACTCAGTGCTGGTGGTGTTGAAATCAGCATGCGACCAGCAGGCGATTATGTACAGCTCAAAACTGATTGCTCATTTAGTGACATAATCTATGCCTGCCAACAAAAAATGGAGATAGCAATTGGTATACGTCTGGTGCGAAACGGTGGTGAGCTTTTATTGAATCCTTCCAGGCGGGCCACATGGCAGCTTGGCGAGCACGATAAAGTGATTGTACTTGCACAGCAAGTTTATCAATAGCAAAGCAGAGGCCATCCGAATCTCTGGCGTCGAAAATTATAGAATTACGTGTTAGAGTCCGCATCTTTTCCAGCTAATACACTGTAAAAAGAATATAACAAACCCAATTAAAAACAAAAGGAAGTTAAAACGATGCCTCATCAAAAAATATTCACTCAAATTTGTACGCTGTTAATTCTCACAGTTGGCCTGGTAACCTCCCCGGTATTACTGGCAGAGGCATCCACCCTGGCCAGTATTCAAAAAAGTGGTCAACTGGTATTGGGGACATCCGCGAACATGCCACCAATGACAGGAAAAGATGAGAACGGCAAGGTTGTCGGCTTCGATATCCATCTGGCACGCTTCATGGCGGACGGTATGGGCGTCGAACTAAAAATAAAGACTATGCCGTTCAATAAATTACTCTCCGCACTGGAAAAAGGAGAGGTCGATGTAGTTATTTCCAACATGACAATGAACCCCAAGCGCAATTTGAAGGTTGCCTTTGTCGGTCCCTACATGATATCCGGCAAGTGCGTTCTTACCAAGAAAGAAGGCCTTGCCAAGGCCAAGGCCGCAGAAAATCTGAATACACCTGATGTCCGCATAGCAGCGCTCAAGGGCTCTACTAGCGCCGACTTCGTCAAGGCCTTGTTGCCCGAGGCGACGATGACTTTGGTGGATAACTATGATGATGCTGTCAGTCTGATTAATGAGGACAAGATCGGCGGTTTGATGACGGACTATCCGATCTGCCTTTCCATGTTAGAGCGTTATCCGGATGAAGGCTTTGTCACGCTATTTTCGCTACTTAGTTATGAGCCCATTGGTATTGCACTGCCCGCAGGTGATTCACTGTATATTAACTGGACAGAAAATTTTCTGGGTCGTCTGGCAGGCATGAAAGCATTGGATCAGATTAGAGCACGCTGGTTTGGTGAGGCTAATATGTCGACCCCAAGCAACTAGGCTACTGATTGGATAACTTCTAATTTTTATTCAAGATAAAGTTGGTATCATACTTGGCAGAATGGCGGGAATAAGAATGGTAAATGTAGAACCCTTGCCCAATTCACTGTGAACGTTGAGATCACCACCGAGTAATTTGCAAAACCTCCTGGATATAGCCAGACCAAGTCCGGTGCCACCATAATCCCTGGTCGTTGAACTGTCTGCCTGGGCAAATTCTTCAAACACGTGTTCGATCTTGTTCTCTGCGATCCCGATCCCGGTATCGCCCACCGCAAATGTTAACCAGCTTACCCCGTCCTCTTCGGTACGAAAAACATGCAGAGTGATCATCCCCTCATGGGTGAACTTGGCCGCATTGGAAAGCAGGTTAAACAAGATCTGGCGCAGCTTGGTCATATCCTGATAGGCGATGCCAAGATCATTGCCTCGTTCGATGACCAGAGAATTTTTGTTCTTCTCCAGCAAGGGGTGGGCGGTAGCGCTGACTTCATCGATCAGCATGCCCAGATCAATGTCTTCAGCAAAAGCCTCCATCTTGCCAGATTCGATCTTCGACAGATCCAGTACACCGTTAATCAACGCCAGCAGATGCACACCGGATTGATGGATCTTCTTCAGATCAGGAATGAAAACTTCCTGTTCCAGATCTTCGGCTTCTTCCATCAGCATTTCACTATAACCAAGGATAGCATTCATCGGCGTGCGTAATTCGTGGCTCATGTTGGCGAGAAATGCACTCTTGGCCTGATTGGCGTCATCGGCTGCATCCCTGGCCCGTTCCAGACCAACCTGAAGCGACTTCAGCTCAATCGTTCTTTCTTCGACACGTTTTTCCAGGTTCTCGTTGAGTTCCCTGAGCGCGTCTTCACGCGACGACAGTTGTCGTACCATGTTGGCAAAACTCGCTGCCAGATCACCGATTTCGTCTTTACTCTGGCGCTTGATACGGATATCCAGATTGCCTTTCCCGACTTCCTCCACGGCATGGGAAAGATTACTTAGCGGCCGGGTCACCCAGACCAGTAACAGCCAAACCACTAGGACGCTGACGACAAAAACACTACCCAGCACAGCTATCGCCCGTTTCTTCTGCTGGTTCAGGAAAGCCAGCGCTCGATGCTCATCCTGAATGGACAGCAGCATCCAGCCACCCGACTCAATCATCGCCATGCTGATCCACTGAGTATGCACGGATTGCCAACCTGCCAGCCGGAGCATACGCGTATCCTCAGAACTCAATGCCTGCTCAAAGGCTACCTCGATATCTGGCCGATCCATTTCCAGGATCACGTCCTTTAGCGAGCGTCCGATAAAATCGGCATTGTCAGAATACAAAATGCGTTGCTGTGCAGACAACAACAGAAAGCGCTGACCCTGTTCGCCCTGCAGTGGAGAAATCAACCGTTTCAGAGGTTCCAGTGGTAAATCAATCGTCGCCACACCAATAAAATGCCCGTCTCTGAAAAAAGGTGCCGAGAAGGTGGTCATGTAGATATTGCCACCACCCTCATCGAAATAGGGTTCGGTCCAGACACCGGTCGATGCCTTGCGGGGCAAATGCCACCAGTCCCATTCGGGCTGGGTATAATCGTAGTCGAGCTCGGTGGACACAATCTCTGTCAGGTCTTTGCCCTGCCGGTAGACGTATGGTCCGAACAGCTGCTTTCCCGAAAACTCATCCGGCTCGAAGGCAAGGGCCGCACCGAATACCAATGGATTTGAAGCGACATTGCTACGCAGGATCTCGAATGCGGCTGCCTCGTTGATGTTACTATCAACGGTTAGGTGAGTGGCTGTAGTGCTGGCAATCTGAGCTACTTCACGCAACAGTACCTCAATCTTTGCTGCAT
>JAKZTI010000150.1:0-4282 GCA_047517145.1 Gammaproteobacteria bacterium | reverse complement strand
CAGCACGCATTTCACGTCTCTCTCTGGCCAGTTTCGCTGCCTCAATTTGTAATTGTTTGTCGCTTCTTGACGTGGGATTCATGATTGCTTCCATTTCGGCAAGATAAGCTTGTGAAGCAAGTGTCACATCTAGCATAAACCAGTCATGACGAAATCTTTTAGCCGTTTTCATATTCTCAAAACCAGGGACGGTGAGGATGGTTCCCTTAAATTTATTCGATTGCCTTGTACGACTGCCAAAATTAAAACTGTAAGACACCGCTCTGTTATCACCTGGGTCAAAAACCCTTTCTAATTCATCATTTCGTAACAGCAAGTACTCGCCAATAATTATATTGAGTTTACCGTCTTTATAAAATGCACGGCCGGTACTAAAATATTTTTGATTGAGCAGAATCAATTTAGGGTTACTTCCTACCAGAACGAAAATAATGTCTTGCCCGGGTTTTGCATTTCTCAATCCCTTTGCTAGCTGTTTGCCGATCAAATTCACTTGTGCGATGGTAAAAACTGATTTTATCGTTTCGCCTGAAAATAATTTCTTTTCGGTAAATTCTAGTGCCTTCAAAGAATTTACAATCTCATCTGATTTCAGCTCTACCGGATGATCATTCTGACCAAATTTATTTGAATCCTGTTTCTCATATTTAAAATAGCTGTAGAGACCCGATTTCCAGTAGACGGTATCATCTTTGGCAAATGCAGCACTGGAAAAAGATAGCAGGGAAATAACAATGCATGGAAAAAACATTGTTAAAAACAGTGTGTTGGTTTGATTTTTAAACAATTTCAACATGAAAGATAATTAATTCTATGGCCTTTATGGGGTTATGGAATCTATACGCTTAGAGTGTACAAGCGGCGAGAAGTTTACAACAAATATACTAAGCTTGTCATTCTGCATCCATGCGGTCGTGCTCCACAGCACGACCGCCCTAGATACTGGTACTTAGCGAAGGTCTTCACAATTTGCAATATTCATTTAGTCTTCATTCTAGCGTAGGCCAGAATCGAGTCAAAAACATTGTTTACTGGATGCTGGTATTCGCCAGCATGACGATAAAGCTACTTAATCTGAGTTTACTTAGGATTTGTCAGGAAGTGCAAAGCCTTCCCCTTGATACAAAAATCCTGAAGACCTTCCATGTCTTCGCCACTCCTGTGCATCCATGCACCGGTTGCATACAGCTCGTCCATGAGCATAAAAAAAGGCCTCCGAAGAGGCCTTTTTCATTCAGCAGTAGAACTAGCTGCTTTAACTTGCTTCTAACAAATATAGCTTAGAAGAAGTAGGTAGCACCGAGTCTGAATGTATCCAACTCATCCGCACTACTGTAAGCAGCTGCGTTGGCACCATCAACATCGAGATCCAGCTGTTCCCAAACACCGTAAATGATCAAACTGCTACCGAAGTACTGGTTAAGTTCTAAGCCGATACGCTCAACTTCAGAACCAGTAAGCAAAGGGTCTGTGTACTGGTCATTATACTGACCATAGTTGAATGAAAGTGAGGTATTACCCAGGCTAAACCACTGTTTCTTGATACCTACTTTCAACCACCATGCATCGGTACTGTCATCTAAACCAGCCATTACAGTATCCATTTCTTCATGTTGGTAAGCGATAGAGCCAAACAGACCTGTATCAGGATGCATCAAACCAGCTTGCAATTGGAAGTTTTCGGTTTCACTACCACCAAAGGCATTAGCGTGTTGTAGAATAGCATAACCAAGAGCAATTTGAGCCTTCATACTACCCAGATCGCCTTTGTATTTAGCAGCAATATCATAAACATCGTTATTAGCCGCACCGATAGCTATGGTCACAGGACCAAAGGCTGGCAGGTCATAACGTACACCTTTACGATAGATACCATTACAGTCAATACCGATACCACCAATACCACTACCACAGGTAAGGAAATTACCCCATGCTTTACCCTCACCGGTAAGCGTCGTACCATTAATTGCTGCACCATTACCAACGAATACTGGTGAAATGGCTGACCATAAGGTTAATGATGGGTCTTCAAGAACGGCAATGTTATCGGTCGGCATAGATTGCAAACCAACGGTTACTTTACCCCAGGCACCACTTACGAAAAGGCTGTTACCCAATATTTCTAACTGATGACCATTACCAGGAGCACCTGCATTTTCAAGAAACTCGTTAGGGCCACCGACAGATTCTTTACCAAAGAAACTACCTTGAAAGCCACCAGAACCAGAACCAAGCAGTTCTGAAGAAGATTGCGGCTCAATAATTAATTCAAAACCTGCATTAATACCAGTAGCCACTTCAGACGAACCAGCAAAGGTAATACGACTACCCAATGTATGGCCGTTTTCTGAAGTCTGATAAAGAGCAGATTCATTGCCATCGTCGGCATAGGTTATACCTTCGTTGATCCAGCCTGAGATTGTCACCTCAGCCATGGCGGCTTGTGATAAAGGCAGCATGCTAGTCGCAGCGACCAGACAAGCTCCTTTTAAAGTTTTTAATTTATTCACTGTATATTTCCTCCTCGGAAAATATTGTGTTTAAAAAGTTTGTATCAATCGTGAGATTAATACGGTTTAAAAAATCCGACCTCCCCAGCCTGTACTTCCCCTTGTTACTAACATCTCCCGAAAGAAATTTTGAAGTTTAGACTTTCGTATGAGGCCACTCATGAGTGTCCTAATAAAAGACAATGTAAGTGTAGATAACTTGAGAAACTACCGCAACTATTATTTGCTTTATTTACAACAAACTTTAAAAAAAAGTTAATTTTGTATCTTTTATACAACAATCAAGCGCAAACCGAGAAAATCCTTGGCTCTGTAGCAAACGAATTTAGCCTCCGCCACGGTGATAGGCCCTGTCAAATTGCTCGAAAAAATTCATTTTTGTGCTTTCTGCAACATTTTTTAGTTCAAAAACCACGTCTGTGACGGGCAAAGACAAGCTGGCAATTTGTCGGGGTCGTTGTTCGGATAAGATAATGCTTATCTCACCTCCATCCAGAGTGATCGTAATAAGCTTGTCCTTTACTTTGTATGGGTAAAATTTCAGGGCTTTGGGTAAGATTCTGAAAAAATCGCTATGCGTAATCGTCATCTCACGCTCAAAGGTTTCTGTCATATTAATTCTGCTTATTCACCTGTCACACCGACCCTGCACCTACCTTTGTCATTTCGAACCCGATAGGGTGACGACCACATGGAAGTGGTCGGTAGAACCGCGCCTGGAGCGAGCGGTCGAGAAATCCTTCCGATGCAAGTAAAAACAAGATCCCTCGGTAACTGCTCCATGCGTTACTCTACCACCTACATCCATGTAGGCGTCATTTCATTCGGGATGACAAGAAAAAGAAGTGTGTGAGGAGAAAGGTTTATGCCTGTCCCCAAAGAAAGATTAATTAACCGCCTGCAACGGGAGGCCAAACAGCGAGCGTATCGCCTTCATTGAATGTTGCTTGTTCACGTTGTTCAGGAGTCAGGTAGACACCGTTGAGTAACACCAGATGGGCCCGTTCTCTGGGTACATGATACCTTTCGATCACGCCATAGGCCGTTTCTTCATCGGGAATTTCCAGGACTGTCCTGTGTTTTATTGAGCCTTCTGGAAGATACTCGCTTAATGTGGCGTAGAGCTTAAGAGTGATTTGCATACCTATATACTACAGCAGGATACTTCTAGAAAAAGTACATTTCCAGAAATGTCCTAGATAATCCCGGCATTATGTCCAATAGCCTGAGTACATCCTAGATACGCTTCCATAATACGCGTCGGATCTTTAATCAAATGATCTTTCCATTTACCGAGTCTTAACCTACTCTGGATCAGGCCTCGCAAGACACCTACATGTTGAGTCAAACCCAGTGATTGTGCACCGACCAGAACATCATCCTCAAATTGAAGGCTGATATAGCGATAACGAGCTGGGTCATAGAGCTCTGCAGAGTCTCCACCATCAACGCCCATCCATAGCCCATAGGAGCTTGAGATTAAACCAAGTGTGTCCAATACGTTGAGGTTGATACTGCCCTGATGAATGGTTTCCTTACCCATCATATTCATGGCAGCGATGCGGCCATGATCGGCTGCGGTTGGCTGGATAGCCTGGACACTGTATTCACCAGTAGAAAAGTCTTTACCCTGACAGACATCACCTGCAGCATAGATATCAGCATTACTGGATTGCAGACGATTATTCACCAGCACACCAAATTCAGTTTCAATACCGCTGTCTTCCATGAATTGAATATTGGATTTCACGCCTGTAGCAGAGATCACCACA
>JAKZTI010000149.1:0-14661 GCA_047517145.1 Gammaproteobacteria bacterium | reverse complement strand
GAATTTCAACAAGCTGGATTATCCTGCTTTGGACCTTGAAAAGATGCAGCAATTCTTGAGGGTTCGAAATCCTTCAGTAAAGATTTTTTGCAACGTCATAATATTCCCACTGCGGAATATCAGGTCTTCACTGAGATCGATACCGCAAAACAATACGTAAAAGATAAAGGCTCGCCAATTGTTATCAAAGCAGACGGCCTGGCTGCGGGCAAGGGTGTCATTATTGCGATGACAGAGAATGAAGCCATTGTTGCGATTGAGGATATGCTGGCCGGAAACAAGTTTGGCAAGGCAGGTCATCGTGTCGTTATTGAAGAATTCATGCAGGGTGAGGAAGCCAGTTTTATCGTCATGTCAGATGGTAAAAATATTCTGCCATTAGCGAGTTCACAGGATCACAAGGCAAGAGATGAAGGTGATGAAGGACCTAATACAGGAGGCATGGGCGCATATTCTCCAGTACCGGTGGTTACGGATGAAATGCATGATCGCATCATGCAAGAGGTGATCGAACCTACGATCCGGGGGATGGCTGAAGAGGGACGAGAATATGTCGGTTTTCTCTATGCGGGAGTCATGATTACCGCAGATGGCACACCCAGGGTACTGGAATTTAATTGCCGTTTTGGTGATCCGGAAACGCAACCTATTATGATGCGCCTTAAAAGTGATCTGGTTGAACTATGTCAGACAGCATTGGCTGGGAAATTGAATGAAGTGACAGCAGACTGGGATCAACGTGCGGCCCTGGGTGTTGTGCTGGCCTCGGCAGGTTATCCAGCCAGTGCCAGTAAAGGTGACCTGATTTCGGGGCTGGATAATGACTTTCCGGCAGGCACGAAGATATTTCATGCCGGGACCGTGCAGCAAGATAATGCTGTGGTAACAGCAGGCGGCCGTGTTTTGTGTGTTACATCGCTTGGTGAAACGGTATCACAGGCTCAACAATCAGCTTATCAGGCTGTAGCTAAAGTTAGCTGGGAAGGAATGTTTTATCGAAAGGATATTGGTTATCGTGCAATAAAGAGGGAGCTATAAACAGGACAAGCGGTAAATTATTTTAGTTATCTTCACCATCCCAGGACAGAAAATTATTCAACAGAGTTAATCCCGCGTGCTGACTTTTTTCCGGGTGAAATTGTGTCGCGAAGACATTATCTCTCGCTACTGCTGAAATAAACTCTGCGGCGTAATTTGTTTTTGCCGCACAATCCTCGTTATTTTCTACTTGCACATAGTAGCTATGAACAAAATAAAAGCGGGCTCCATCTTCAATATCTTTCCATAAAGGATGCGATTTTTGTTGATTAACACGGTTCCAGCCCATGTGCGGGATCTTGCAAACGTCACCATGTTCATCTTTGACATTATCCGGAAAGCGGGCGACTTTGCCGCGGATGATGCCGAGTCCCTTAACACCGCCATCCTCATCGCTTTCCTGCATCAAAGATTGCAGGCCCAGACAAATTCCCAGGAAAGGCTTGGTGTTAATACATTCCTTAACGATATCATCCAGCCCGGTTTCTTTTAGACTTTGCATGCATTGGCCCACAGCACCCTGTCCTGGGAAAACAATTCGTTCAGCCGCAAGAATCTCCTGACGTTGATCCGTGACGAGGATATCATGTTGACTGCCTGCAACAAACTCAAGGGCTTTGGCGACGGAGCGTAGATTACTGGTGCCGTAATCAAGGACAGCGATTTTACTCATAACATGTGTATGGGCATTGACTTCGGTTTATAAAGTGCCCTTGGTAGAAGGCAGTATGCCCTGCATTCTTGGATCAGGTTCTACGGCCATGCGTAATGCGCGACCGAAGGCCTTGAATATAGTTTCAGCAATGTGATGCGCGTTGCGTCCCTTGAGGTTATCGATATGCAGCGTGACCATGCCATGATTGACAAAGCCCTGGAAGAATTCGAAAAGCAAATCTAGATCAAAGTCCCCTACCCGCGCGCGCGGATACTTAGCAGAATATTCCAGGCCTGGTCTACCAGAACAATCCAGAACGACACGTGACAAGGCTTCGTCTAAGGGTACATAGGCATGACCATATCTGCGGATACCTTTTTTATCGGCCAATGCTTTTGCAAAGGCCTGACCTAAAGTAATACCAACATCTTCTACGGTATGATGCGCATCAATTTCCAGATCGCCTTTAGCCTTGATGGTCAAATCAAACATACCATGTCGAGCGACCTGATCCAGCATGTGCTCAAGAAAAGGCACGTCTAAGTCAAGATTTGCCTTGCCTGTTCCGTCGAGATCAATACTTATTTCAATTTGAGTCTCATTGGTTTTCCGCTTAATTGTTGCGCTTCTGTTGCCCATTGCTCTTATAATGCCCGCTATCCTGAAAAATTAGAGGTAATAGGATAACCTCTTGACCCAATACTTGCCATCCTCTGCCAAAATAAATAGACCAAAAATATAGACCTGGATAAATCGATCAACGAATAAATTTGCCATGGAAAATCTGGATAGCCTACATGATTGAGATCGAACCTATACGCAGTTATTTGCTTGCCTTGCAAAACAGTATTACCGACGTCTTGTGTGATCTGGACAGCGCGTTGGCATTGCAAGAGGATGAATGGGACAGAGAAGGAGGTGGTGGCGGGTGTAGCCGTGTGATGCGTAATGGCCAGATGTTTGAACAAGCGGGTATTAATTTTTCTCATGTATTTGGCGATGAATTACCAGCATCAGCCACTGCACATCGCTCCGAACTCACAGGAAGAAAATATCAGGCGCTTGGTGTTTCACTGGTGATCCACCCAGCTAATCCCTTTGTGCCAACGACGCACATGAATGTGCGATTCCTTGTTGCCGAAAAAGAGAATAAAGATCCTGTCTGGTGGTTTGGAGGTGGATTTGATCTTACTCCTTATTACGGTTTTGAAGAAGATGCGAAACATTGGCATACCACTGCGAAAAATGCATGCGCTGAATATGGAGAGGATATTTATCCCCGTTATAAAAAGTGGTGTGACGATTATTTTTATCTGAAACATAGACAGGAGCAACGCGGCATAGGCGGTCTGTTTTTTGATGATTTGAATGAATGGGAATTCGAAAAATGTTTTGCCTTTTTGCGCAGTGTTGGCGATGCATTTCTTCCGGCATATATACCAATTGTTGAACGCCGGAAAGATATTGAGTATGACGAAAAGCAGCGACAATTTCAGTTATATCGCCGTGGGCGTTATGTCGAATTTAATCTGGTTTATGACCGAGGCACCTTGTTTGGTCTGCAGTCTGGGGGCAGGACTGAGTCGATATTGATGTCTTTGCCACCAGCGGTGCGCTGGGAATATGATTGGCAGCCAGAGTCGGGCACCCCTGAAGCCGAACTTTATGACAAATATTTACAACCCAGAGATTGGATTTAGCTATTTGTTTCTGCGTTGGGTGGGATCTGTAGCCAGAAGGTAACAGGCCCATCATTTATCAGGCTCACTTGCATGTCTGCACCAAATTTTCCTGTCTCTACAATGTTATGTTTCTGTTTTGCACATAAGAGCAGATAGTCAAATAGTTCTTTTCCTAGCTCAGGTGTTGCGGCAGAGCTAAAACTGGGGCGCAAGCCTTTTTTTGTATCTGCGGGCAGGGTGAATTGTGGAACAAGTAGCAAGCCACCTTGAATATCGGACAGGGAAAGGTTCATCTTGTTATCCTGATCCGGGAATATACGATAGGCTAATAATTTATCCAGTAAGCGATCAGCTTGTTGCTGCGTATCATTCTTTTCAATGCCAATGAATAGCAGGAGCCCGGTCCCAATGCTGGCGACTTTATGATTATTTATTGAAACTGCGGCAGAACAGACCCGTTGCAGGAGTCCGATCATGATCGATCAAGGTCTGAAATTATATGATCTTCATAAAATCCAGAATAATGACTGCAAAGACGGCAACAGGACTAAGAAGCACGACCCATTCCATATCTCGTTTAGCGAACCATCCTGTGAAATGCATAATCAGGATAGCAATCGCTACAGCGTATACGATGTAGAAAACCATCTACTTTCCCCTTAATAGGAATAACTGTTATTAATAATTACGCAAGACTCACTAATACCAGACTATCTAAACTACAACTACCGAACTGTGATGTTGTTCACAAATATATTAATTAAATCGCGCAAATGTAAGAAAAAAATACAATTCGACGCAGTAATATCGGGCGGTTAATCCAGTATCTGTACGCCATTACCACTGGCAATAAGCAGAACATCCGCAGGTCTTTGCGCGAATAAACCGTTGCTAACAACGCCGGCAAGCTTATTCAATTCCTGTTCCAGCTCTACGGGCTTAAGAATACTCAGGTTATGCACATCGAGAATGATGTTGCCGTTATCCGTGGTAAAGCCTTCACGTAATATTGGTTGCCCGCCCAGTTTGGTAATTTCCCTGGCGATATAACTCTGTGCCATGGGGATCACTTCGACAGGCAAGGGAAAAGTCCCCAGTACATCGACCATTTTGCTCTCATCAATAATGCAGACGAATTTCTTACTGGCAGCCGCCACAATTTTTTCCCTTGTCAGTGCCCCACCACCACCCTTAATCAAGTGCAGATGTTTGGTGGCTTCGTCGGCCCCGTCAATGTACACAGGAATGTCATTTGCACTATTCAGGCTTAAGACGGGGATATTGTGTTGTTTCAGCAATGCCTCTGTGGCATCTGAACTCGAGACTGCACCATCGATCCTGTGCTTGATGCTGGCGAGGCAATCAATGAAAAAATTAACTGTGCTGCCAGTGCCCACGCCGACAATTGAGTCGTCTTCTACATAGGCAAGCGCTGCTTCTGCGACCTGCTTCTTCTTTTCATCTTGTGTCATGTTTATTTCCGTCGGGGTATTGCAATAGATATCAGTTTTAATGGTATCTTACACGTATGCAAGACTATAAAAAAATGATAGATGACGCTTGCAAGCGAGTTTATGAGGTTGCCCGAAAAACTTCCCTGGATTTTGCCCCGGAGGTCTCAAGTCGGCACGGCAATAATATTTGGTTAAAGAGAGAAGATCAGCAACCGGTTTTTTCCTATAAATTACGTGGCGCCTATAATCTCATGGCCAGTTTGTCAGAGTCTGAAACGAAAAAAGGTGTGATTGCCGCATCTGCCGGGAATCATGCGCAAGGCGTTGCGCTTGCCGGGGACAAACTAGGCATTGATGCCGTGATTGTGATGCCCAAAACAACGCCTGAGATAAAGATCACCGCGGTGAAACGTCTGGGTGCCGATGTCGTCCTGCATGGTAATAATTATGACGAAGCCAAGGATTATGCGATAAGTGTTGCTAAAGATGAGGGTAAAGCCTATATCCCGCCTTATGATCACCCTGTAGTGATTGCTGGCCAGGCTACAGTCGGTGTTGAAATATTAGATCAACACCCGACACAGCCGGACATTATTTTTGTCCCTGTCGGTGGTGGTGGGCTGATTGCGGGTATCGTTGCCCATCTTCAGGATGTTGCCCCGGAGGTAACCATTATCGGTGTTGAGCCGGATGAAGCACCTTGCATGCATGCAGCATTCGTTGCTGGTGAACGTGTTGAGCTGGAACATATCGGTATATTTGCTGACGGCGCGGCAGTGCGTCAGGCTGGCGAAGAGCCATTCCGTGTTATTCGGGATGTTGTTGATGAAATTCTGTTAGTCAATGTTGATGAAATCTGTGCGGCGGTGAAAGATATCTTCGAAGATACCCGTTCGATTCCAGAACCGGCGGGGGCATTGGCGCTGGCAGGACTCAAGCAATATGTCGCCAGAGAAAATATCAAAGATAAAGAACTAGTGGCTATATTTAGTGGTGCCAATGTAAATTTTGATCGTCTGCGTCATATCGCAGAACTTTCTGCCCTAGGTGAAAATCGAGAGGCATTAATTGGTACGACAATCCCGGAAAAGCCCGGTAGCTTCCTTGAGTATTGTCGTGATCTGGGTCCCAGACAGATCACTGAATTCAACTATCGTTATGGTGATTCAAAAACAGCCCACGTCTTCGCGGGTTTGCAATTACGCCATGGTGCAGATGAAAAAAATGCATTGATTGAAAATTTGAGAAACAAGGGCTATGAAGTCGTTGATCTAAGTAGCGATGAAGTCGCAAAGATGCATGTGCGGTATATGGTAGGTGGTCATGCAGCACAAGCGGAAAATGAATTACTTTATCGCTTTGAATTTCCGGAACGCTCGGGGGCCTTACTGCATTTTCTTGGGCAACTGGGTGAGCGTTGGAATATCAGTTTGTTCCATTATCGCAATCATGGTGCTGCCTATGGTCGCGTGTTGATGGGTATTCAGGTACCTGCTGAGGAACGCCCTGAGTTTCAGGAGTTTCTGGATGGACTGGGGATGCAGTATTGGGATGAGAGTGGCAATGCAGCGTATGAGATGTTCTTAAGTTGATATATATCAGTCTTCGTTATACCGGTCTTCGACTACATGGATGTAGTCGGTAGAGCGACGCAGGAAGCCAAAGCCGAGAACCGGTATCCAGTCAATTTTAAGCGTCCTCTATTCCTAATTAAGTCTTGGTTTTGCCCTGTACGGCAAGTACCTACTTATCTTCAAAGAAAAGTAGGTCGTCATGAGGACGAAACACAGACTTTAACAAACAAAAAAAGCAAAAATTCATGTTAATGAATGATATGAGAGAGAAGAACACAAGAAAGCTGAGGCGGGTACCAACCGCAGTGTCGCTACAAACCTCAGAACTTGAACCGTGAGTTCAAGTGGGAAGTAACTATGACATATCAGGCTTCCCACGAATGGACATGCACACAATGTCACAAATCAGTTTCCCTTGGTAATGTAGAGTAGGCTCAAGTTACCACCAGCCTGTTAACGAACACCGCAGAAGATACCCTAAACTGCTGTCGCTACTTCAATCCGGCGTTGTTTCTTTTGATTCTAGTGTTAAATCCCTAGTTGGCTACCCTTCATAAGGGCATCATCTATTTTTTCTTGTAAACGCCGAACCACTCCGTCCACATTTGAAGTATAGCCCTCGTTTTCCTTTTTGTATGCAAGCATTTCATGGGCAATATTAAGGGCCGCTAAAACGGCAATTCGTTCGGTACCAATGATTTTCCCCGAGGTTTTTACTTCCTGCATTCTTTCATTCAACAGGCTTGCTGCGTCGTTGAGAAGTTCGCGTTCCTTGTCACTACATGCAATCAGGTATTCTTTATCAAGGATGGTAACACTGGCTGGTTTTGCTTCACTCACGGACGCGTTTCCATTGCACGTAACCTGGAGATCATGGATTCAATACGGCTTCTGGCCTGCTCAGTTTTTTCTATCAATTCAGCACGTTCGGTCACCAGATTACTCTGCTGACTGCGCAGCGCGGTGTTTTCTGATGTCAATTTATCGACTGTGTGGATGAGCTCATCAACACGTGTCTCCAGTGCCTTGAGATCGACTGTTTCATTGTTTTGATCTGTCATGAATTTATCCTGAAAAGTTATGCCTGGCTATGGTCAAAAATCCCTGTTTGTTTGTTATCATTTGTGCAATATAGAGCGAGCAGTGGAAGTGGTCAAGATATACAGGGGAAAAGCTGACTTGAAGCCAGATTTCCAGGTAGTTTGGCTATGATTGATTTAGAAAAATAAAGGGATTCGCCAACGACTTATGGTGTAAATTCATGGTGGAACTGGCAGTTATCCCGGGGACATAGATAGCATGCAAAATTATGAGCAGTTAGATGAAATGTTGATCAACACTGGTGCTGGATTTCGCGCATCAGAGTGTCATGGGTTTTTATGTGCACTGGTGTGTGGTAATGGGCAGGCTCAGGAACAAAAAATAAGGGAATATTTTCTATTAGACAGTGATGGAATCGTAAATCCGGATGAGTGTTTCAATCATTTGAAAGCATTGGCTGAAGATATAGAGGCAAAAATGTACTCCTCTGATCTTGATCTGGAGTTGTTACTTGCGGATGAAGATGATGCGCTAGCAGAGCGAAGTCGTTCACTTGCTGAATGGTGTCATGGCTTTATGAGTGGCCTGGGCTTATCTGGTGTCAAAGATGAGCAGATCCCTTCTGAGTCACAGGAATTGATCGGTGATTTTTACAAGATAGCAAATCTGGATGCTGAAAATAAAGAAGATTCAGATCAGGGGAGTGACTTTGCGCTGATGGAATTAATCGAATATGTGCGCATGGGAACGATTTATATCTTTGAGGATCTACAGGGCAATACCGAAAACTCTCAACCCGAGGTATTACATCAATGAACGCTAAGGAGTTTACGCGCCGGCGCAAACGTTTAATGGATATGATGGGTAATGAAAGCATTGCCATCTTGCCTACCGCCTCAGTACATCTTAGGAATAACGATGTTGAATTTCCTTTTCGTCCGGATAGTGATTTTTATTATATGACCGGCTATCCAGAACCTGAGGCGGTTGCAGTTGTTATTCCTGACCGAACTCATGGCGAATATGTTTTGTTTTGCAGGGAGCGTGATCCACACAAGGAAATCTGGGATGGCAAACGTGCTGGCCTGGAAGGAGCTTGCGATATTTATGGTGCAGACGACGCTTTTCCTATCGAAGATATGGACGATATCTTGCCCAATCTGCTCGAAGATAAAGAACGCATTTTTCACACCATGGGCAATGATGCGGTTTTTGATCAGCGTGTTTTGGGTTGGGTGAATGAAGTCCGAGACAAGGCGCGCACCGGGGTGAATGCGCCGGACGAATTTATCTCGCTGACACATATCTTGCACGACATGCGACTTTATAAGAGTCGCCAGGAAATTACTGCCATGCGTAAGGCGGCGAAGATCTCGGCAGTGGCGCATAAAAGCGCAATGCAAATCTGCCAGCCAGGTCTAATGGAATATCAGCTTGAAGCCGAATTAGTGCATAAGTTTATGCAGCAAGGATCCAGGATTTCTGCCTATCCTTCGATCGTGGGTGGTGGCGCAAACAGCTGTATTCTGCATTACACAGATAATAATGAAGAGCTCAAGGACGGAGATGTTTTACTCATCGATGCCGGGGCAGAATATCAAGGTTATGCTAGTGATATTACGCGTACATTCCCTGTCAACGGAAAATTTACCAGGGCACAAAAAGATATATACGAAGTTGTTTTACGTGCGCAGTTAGCGGCGATTGAAGAGGTCAAGCCGGGTAATCACTGGAATGATCCCCACGATGCTGCAGTAAAAGCCATTACTGAAGGTTTGCTGGAGCTGGGAATTATCAAGGGGAAGTTGAGCACGCTACTTAAAGATCATGCCTACAGTACGCATTATATGCATCGCACAGGTCACTGGTTGGGGATGGATGTACATGATGTCGGCGATTATAAAGTTGATGGTGAATGGCGCATGCTGGAGTCGGGAATGGTACTGACAGTGGAACCAGGTTTGTATTTACCGGCCGGAACTAAAGGACTTGCTAAAAAATGGTGGGATATTGGCGTCAGGATAGAAGACGATGTTCTGGTCACCAAAGATGGCTATGATGTGCTTAGCAAAGACATACCGAAGACAATTGCCGAAATAGAAGCATTAATGTCGGATGCAGCCTGAGTGTGAATGATCGCAATGTCTCATGATTTTGACATAATTATTGTTGGCGGTGGCGCCGTCGGTGCGGCATTTGCCTGTGCTTTAAAGAACAGCAATCTTAAGATAGCTGTTATTGAAGCAGTTTCGCCAAAGGCTGATATTCAGCCAAGCTATGATGACAGGGGTTTATCCATCTCCTTGTCATCAAAAAATATTCTCGACAATCTTGGGCTTTGGCAAAATATTTCACCTTATTCAAACCCTATCAAACATATCCATGTGTCCGATCAGCATCATTTTGGTTTTGTCAGGATGGAGGCTGAATCAATGGCTGTACCGGCGCTAGGCCACATTGTATTGGCCAGGGAATTGGGCAAGGTATTGATACAAACTATCGAAGCAGCTGACAATATAAGTTTCTTATGTCCTGCCTCAGTTACGGCTGTTGAAATCTCGGTTTTGTCAGCCAGCGTTACCGTCAACATTGATGGTGTTGATAAAGTCATTAGCAGTAAATTACTGGTCGCTGCCGATGGGGCAGAATCAAGAACCAGAGATATGCTGGGGGTAAAGGCCAGTGTTGAGGATTACCAGCAGGCCGCCATCGTTAGCAATGTTATGCCGGAAAGACCGCATAAAGATACTGCCTATGAACGATTTACCGAAACCGGTCCTTTAGCGCTGTTACCGCATTCGCAGCAACGTTGTGTTCTGGTCTTTACCGTTGCCGCAAATGAAACAGAAAAATATTTGCAGATGGATGAGCAAAGTTTTCTTGATGCTTTGTTGGAGCGTTTCGGTCGGCGACTGGGTAAATTTTCGAAGTTAGGTCAGCGTAAAAGTTATCCGTTAAAAATGTTGCAGGCCGAAGATCAGGTAAAGCATCGTGCCGTGATATTGGGGAATGCTGCACACGCCGTTCACCCGAATGGTGCACAGGGTTTTAATCTTGGATTACGTGATGCAGTATCACTTGCTGAAGTGTTGATCGAAGCACAGGAAGATAATCAGGATGTTGGAGAGTTATCATTACTGGAATCTTATCTTGAATCCAGAGCAGAAGATCAACAACGAGTGTTAAATTTTACAGACAGGCTGGCGAAGAATTTTTATAACAAGCAACCGCTGAAAATTATTACGCGAAACCTTGCCATGCTGGCCACTGACTTGTGCCCACCGTTGAAACATCGTTTCACACAGAGTGCTATGGGATTCTGGGGTCGCCAACCATCCCTGGTTTTTAGATCATCCATGGCTAGATCTTCCGTGTTTTCCAGGTAGCGGACGGCCACTTTGAATCCTACAGGACATATTCACGTAGACATCATCATTGTTGGCGCCGGTGTCGCAGGGGCAAGCTTTGCGGCCATCCTCAAAGGTAGCGGGATCAGTTGTGCCCTGGTTGAAGCTGAACCATCCAGTAAAGACAAAAGCAGTATAAAAAATATCGATATAGATATTGATCCCAGGGCTTTAGCACTGACTCATGCCTCGAAAAATATTCTGCAATCCATCGGTGCCTGGGATGAAATTCCGCAAGATCGTATTGGATTGTTCCGCAAGATGCATGTCTGGGATGAGCATGGTCTTGGCGAGGTCAATTTTAATAGTGTTGACATATCCGAATCCGTCATGGGTTATATCGTCGAGCAAAAGCTTGTTGAGTGCGCACTCGAATCGGTATTAAACAAAACTGAACACGTTAGATGGTTTCATCCCGCAATAGCTAAATTATTAGGCAATGAAAAAGACAAAATTTGTCTTGGCCTGGATGATGGACGTCAATTATCAGCTCAATTATTGGTCGCTGCAGACGGTCAGTCATCGATTATTCGAAGATTGGCAGGGATTAATTTTAAAACCCATGAGTATCACCAGCATGCCCTGGCCTGTGTGGTTGAAACAGAAATGCCTCATCAGGAAGTTGCACGACAAAGATTTCTGCGCCGTGGTCCGCTGGCGTTCCTGCCCATGGCTGAAGCAAATCGATGCGGGATTGTCTGGTCAACAACACCAGAACATGCAGCGGAATTAAGAGCTATGGATGAGGATGCATTTAACAAGAACCTGGCCGAGGCATTCGATTATGAAGCAGGTGACATTATCAAGTCTGGCCCTCGTACAATATTTCCTCTGGCACGGGCACAGGCGGATGAATATTGTCGTCCGCGTCTTGCCCTGGTGGGCGACGCCGCACATCGAATACACCCACTTGCGGGACAAGGTGCGAACCTGGGTTTACTGGATGTGGCTTGTTTGGCCGAAGTTATTATACAGGCCAGGGAGAGAGGCAGGGATATTGGCGCTTTTTCTGTCCTGCGTAAGTACGAGCGTTGGCGTAAGGGCGAAAACAGCACCATGATGATGACCATGGAAGGATTTAAGTATTTGTTCGAGAACAAAACTGCGGCAGTCTCATGGCTGCGTAATGCAGGGATGGATGTGTTTGATTCAATGAAACCTGTCAAACACGAAGTGATGAAGCGTGCGATGGGCCTGACAGGGGATTTACCCGATATTGCTCGCAGGCATTTTTAATCACGACTGATTCAAATTTCTGGCATTCATGTTTATTCTGATTCGGGTACAATGCCCGCCTTGTTTTGAGCCGATTACATAATGCCGTAAGCTGAGATTGATGTATGACTGATGTAGAAAAAACACCGCCGGCAAATTTCATTCGCAATATGATTGCGAAGGATTTACAAGAGAATAAAAACGGCGGTCGTGTGCATACACGTTTTCCCCCGGAACCGAATGGTTACCTGCATATTGGCCACGCCAAATCCATTTGTCTGAATTTTGGTATTGCTGACGAGAATGAAGAGGGAGTGTGCAACCTACGTTTTGATGACTCAAATCCTGAAAAAGAATCACTCGAATATGTGGAAGCTATCAAAGAAGACGTTCGTTGGCTAGGTTATGATTGGGAAGACCGTTTGTTTTTTGCCTCTGACTATTACCAGCAGCTTTATGACTATGCCGTATTTCTGATTAATGCCGGCAAAGCCTATGTCGAGAGTCTGAGCCCTGATGAGATTCGGAAATATCGAGGTACACTGACAAGTCCCGGCAAAGAGAGTCCTGATCGCAATCGCTCCATTAAAGAAAATCTCGAACTGTTTGAAAAGATGCGCGCAGGTGAGTTTGAAGACGGTAAATACATATTGCGTGCCAAGATTGATATGGCCTCGCCGAATATGAATCTTCGTGATCCGGCCATCTATCGGATCAAGCGTTCCCATCATTATCGTACTGGAGATGAATGGTGTATTTATCCCATGTATGATTTTACCCATGGTATTTCTGACGCCCTGGAAGGCATTACACATTCGCTATGTACCCTGGAATTTGAAGATCATCGTCCACTGTATGACTGGTTTCTGGAACAATTAGACGTTCCTTGTCACCCACAGCAGATAGAATTTTCACGTCTTAATCTTAACTACACCGTGACCAGTAAACGAAAATTAAACGAGTTGGTGACGGGTGGTGATGTTGAAGGCTGGGACGATCCGCGCATGCTGACCATCGCTGGAATGCGCAGACGCGGTTATACAGCGGCGGCCATCAGAGATTTTTGTGAGCGTATTGGTGTGACCAAGAACGATACAGTGCTCGATATGTCGGTATTGGAAAATTGTGTGCGCGAAGATCTTGATAAGAAAACACGAAGAGTTATGGGTGTGCTTAAACCATTACGTGTGGTAATTGAAAATTATCCTGAAGGCCAAAGTGAAGAACTGGATGCACCGTATCACCCAAATGACCCTGATATGGGCAGTCGAAAGGTTCTTTTCTCAAAAGTCATCTACGTGGAGCACGATGATTTTATGCAAGAGCCGCCAAGAAAATTTTTCCGTCTGGGGCCTGGCAGAGAAGTCCGCTTGCGTTATGCTTATTTCATTACCTGTAATGACTTTGTGAAAGATGAAAATGGTGAAATCATAGAATTGCGTTGTACTTATGATCCATTAACCAAGGGTGGTAATGCGCCGGATGGCAGGAAGGTAAAAGGCACGATTCACTGGGTATCTGCAGAACACGCACTGGAAGCAGAAGTGCGGATATATGACCGTTTGTTTAATGACCCTGAACCAGATAGCAATAGGCATGAGCAAGACTGGAAAGAATTTTTAAATCCAGATTCCAGAGAAATTTTGAACAGTACCAAACTGGAACCGAGTCTTGCCACAGCAACAGCAGGCGATCAATTTCAGTTTGAGCGTTTGGGATATTTCAATGTCGATGTCAAAGATTCCGTAGCAGGTAAACCAGTCTTTAATAGAACGATTACCTTAAGAGATTCCTGGGCAAAAAAGCGCTAACTAAAAAATAATCCCAAATGAGTATTCTTAATGAGTAATCCTGTAACTGCCTTGTATGATTCTGATATTAAAAGTTTACCCCTGCTTAATCGAGGCAAGGTGCGTGACATTTATGATGTTGACGAAGAGCATATGTTGATTGTGACCACAGATCGACTGTCTGCCTTTGATGTGATTCTGCCTGATCCGATTCCTGGTAAAGGTGCGATCCTGACGACTGTATCAAATTTCTGGTTCGACAAGACGCAGCACATTATTGCCAATCACCTGACAGACAAAACGCTTGATGACGTACTGCCTGATGTAACAGAACGCAATCCGATAGAGGGCCGTGGCATTGTTGTACGCAAGCTAAACCCTTTGCCTGTCGAGGCTATTGTCCGTGGCTATCTAATAGGATCCGGATGGAATGATTATCAAAAGACCGGTGCCGTTTGTGGGATATCCCTGCCTGAAGGGTTGCAACAGGCACAGCAACTTCCGCAGGCTATTTTTACGCCCTCGACCAAGGCCGATGTTGGTGGTCATGATGAGAATATAAGTTTTGAAAAAACAGTGAATCTATTAGGTCAGGATATGGCAGAGCAGGTGAGAGATGTCAGTATCAAACTGTATCAGGAAGCAGCATCCTATGCCCTGGAACGAGGGATTATTATTGCTGATACCAAGTTTGAATTTGGTACTGATAATAACGGAGAACTGGTTCTGATCGATGAAGTCTTAACTCCGGATTCTTCACGGTTTTGGCCAGCCGATTCTTATCAAGTGGGTGTCAGCCCGCCAA
>JAKZTI010000148.1:0-3862 GCA_047517145.1 Gammaproteobacteria bacterium | reverse complement strand
GAGATAAAGCGTGTATTGGAGAGCGAAGATGCCTAACAAGTGTGTCAAGCAACGCCAGCAAGATGGCTGGACCTCCCCAAAGCCTGCGGCTTTTCCGGCCGCTTACACAGACGTTACATCTGAACGTCCGCTTTCAGTATTAAGCGGACGTTCATTAGTTATTAGATTACAGACTCAACTAGTCAATGAATGCAGTATCAGCGGGCTCTTCTATAACAGGATTTTCAAGGACACCGATCTTTTCAATTTCGATACGTACAACATCACCGGCTTTCATGTAGCCGCGAGGTTTCATTTTCACACCCACACCGCTGCTAGTTCCCGTGGCAATGATGTCACCGGGTTCCAGTGTCATCACGGTAGAGAGATACTCAATTAAATAGTCGCAGTCGAATATCAAATGCTTTGTGTTTGAAGATTGACGCAATTCTTCATTGACCCAGGTTTTGATATCGAGACTATGCGGATCGATTATTTCGTCCGGTGTCACTATCCATGGGCCGATCGGTCCATGTGTATCAAACGATTTTCCCAGCGTCCATGTGTGTGATCTTGCCTGCCAGTCACGCACACTGACGTCATTACAAATGGTATATCCGGCAACGACCTCTCTCGCACGATCTCTGGGGACGTGTCGACAGCGTTTACCAATGACCAGTCCCAGTTCCCCTTCATAATCTAGTTTGTCTGAAATACGTGGCTTGTGAATTGCCTCTCCGGGACCAATGACACAAGTAGATTGTTTGTTGAATAGAGTAGGATATTCAGGTCGTTCTAAACCAGTCTCTTCAATGTGATCAGCGTAATTTAATGCAACACCAAAAAACTTGGGAGGTTTGGGTATCGGCGCCTCAAGTTTAATGTCTTCCAATGCGATACGATGTTTGCCTGATGATATTCTATTTTCAAGCTGTTGTTTGACAGCATTATCTGCCGTAAAAAAATCGATTAGATTATCAGGTCCAGCATCATCGCCAGGAATGACATATTCACCGTCAACGGCACCTATTTGTTGTTTATTGTTGTGTGTGAATGTAATGAGTTTCATTTTTGACTGTATCCGTTTAGCTTATGTATAAAACTGGAATTATTGTGTCCATTCATCCCAATAGGGGATAGGTTGTAAAATATCATAGAGATAATCAACAAAGGTTCTTACCTTCGCAGACAGATGTTTTCGATGCAGGTACAGGGCATTGATTGGTGATTCCGGAGGCTCATAGCCTTCCAGAACAGCTTGTAATCTTCCCGCCTCGATATCCAGTCCGGTCATATAGGTTGGCAACTGTATCAGCCCACTACCCTGCATAGCGGCAACGCGCAGGGCGTCGCCAATATTTGATCTGATATCTCCAGAAACACGGACACTAAATTGTTTTTTGTCTTTCTGAAATGACCATTCATTTGCAGGTGTGCGAGGAGAGTAGATGAGGCATTTATGATCAGTTAAATCTTCTGGTGTTTTGGGAAGACCATACTTTGCAAAATATCCAGGTGAGCCGCAGACGACCATACGTGCACTGGCCAGCCGCTTCGCAATCAGACTGGAATCGTTCAGGTGTCCAACATGAATGGCGAGATCAAGACCATCTTCAACCAGATCAGGTAATCGTTCTGAAAGTACCATCTCTATATGTACGTCAGGATAGATTTGGTTGTAGCCACCAATTGCCCTGGCCAGGTGAAATGCGCCAAACGAGGTAGGCGCAGTCAGCTTCAATGTCCCGCGAGGCTCCGAACTCAGCGTTGAAACCGCAAGCTCTGTCTCCTCTATATCTGACAGAATATGTTTGACCCGCTCTAAATAGGCGGCGCCAGATTCAGTCAAACTGACTCGTCGAGTGGTTCGATTGAGTAACAAGACATCTAGTGAATTTTCCAGGCTGGCGATATGTTTTGAGACCATCGCCTTGGAGAGGCCCATATCATTAGCCGCTCCTGAAAAGCTGTTGTGCTTAGCGACCTTTTCGAAAACCTTCATGCTGATTAGCTTGTCCATCTACCAGTTCCTAATTGTTTCAATATAAGAAACTATATATTAATTATATAGGTATTGTAAACATTAAATTGATAATTATACTTTAGCCAACTACTTAGATATTGGCCTGGGTTGCAGAAGTGAAGCGGGACAAATCAGAGTAGAAAAATATTTTCCCTAGATCAGAATATCTATATATAGACCTTCTCGGATATTACTGATTCCCTAAGCATACAAGGATGTGTGCTTTTTTTTGCCTATGTGTTTCTACTTTAAAGCCTTCCCGGTAATTCCCTTAACAAAGAAGTCTTTCAGACGATGACATGAGTTTTCCTGTGTATGATCATTATTGATATTTTAAATCTGTCCAGGCGTGGTTAGTGGGCGTTTTTGATACTGGGCTGTTGGTAGCGAGGTGCTGAATGCCAGCCACCTCGGAACTAGTGAATATTCTCATTCAAAGCCTGACTTTCTCGAAGTATTTATTCCCTAAGTTCACAAGGATATGTGCTTTAATCTTATAATTATTGTTTACCGCTTTTTTTATTATTACCTACGGAGCAATAGTATACCGACCAAAACAATTTTGTACACGATTCTCTATTTAGCTGTAGTTTAATTAGCTGATAGAATGGTCAGATAAGTGAAACTCGACAAAGATTAGATAATGTTAAGCGCCTGCCTGAAGACCGACAATTTACCTTTGACCATTATGGGTCTCTGTCCATTATTACTTGTGACAAATTCAACACTCAATGCTGTGGTCATGGGCAGTATATTTATAACAGTGTTATTACTGGGTGGCGTGATTTTATCGCTGATCAGGCATTTCATTCCCCAGGTGATGCGATTATCCATAATTCTATTGGTCACGGCCTGTGTTGCCACTTTTGTTGATTTGTTATTAAGCGCTTTCTATTACGAATGGCACCTGACATTGGGTATCTATATTCCACTGCTATCCATGAACTGTTTGATACTGGTCAATGCAGAAGAAAATGCAATGCGTAATGGTCTAAAGGAAGCAACTGGTCAGATCCTGATGTTGGGTTTAAGTATTATTGGTATATTATTTTTGGTAGGCTTGATCCGCGATATCATGTCCGGATTAATCTTTAGTGACAACGGATTCATTATATTTGCAATGGCTCCAGGTGCCTTTTTGGTACTCGGATTGATCATCGCACTGCTTAATTACCTAAATATGAGAAACGTAAAGGTTTGTGATTAGTTCTTGTACATTAAGAAATATAAACAAGTCTGAACTTGTATAGTCTTACCTTGAATAAAAATAAACGCGCAGAAATATTTCAGAAATTAAAGGCCCAAAATCCAGAGCCTGCCACCGAACTGAATTATTCAAACCCCTTCGAATTATTGATTGCTGTGGTATTGTCTGCTCAGGCAACGGATGTAGGGGTGAATAAGGCGACTAAGAAATTATATCCTGTTGCGAATACACCAGAATCGATTTACACATTAGGGCTTGATGGTCTCAAAACATATATACGTACAATAGGTTTGTATAACACCAAGGCCGAAAATATTATCAAGACGTGTAAATTATTGATCGATGAATATGATAGCCAGGTGCCTGAAGATAGGAATTCTCTTGAACGATTACCCGGGGTTGGCCGAAAAACTGCAAATGTAATTCTGAATACAGCGTTTGGACAATCTACCATTGCCGTGGACACGCATATATTCAGGGTTTCGAATCGTACCGGGATTGCACCTGACAAAGATGTCCGTGAGGTTGAAGATAAATTAATAAAATTTGTGCCTGATGAATATAAACAGGATGCGCATCATTGGTTAATTTTACATGGACGTTATACCTGTATTGCACGTAAACCAAGGTGTGGGAGTTGTGTCATCTATGAA
>JAKZTI010000147.1:0-5696 GCA_047517145.1 Gammaproteobacteria bacterium | reverse complement strand
ATATGACGTGAACTCTCCATGCTGAAAAATAGTGCTTAGCATTGGACCTGCTAACAACATTAGACCTATCGCTGCGGGGATACTTATCAAAAACACCCACTTCAACGCCCAGTCCAGCATATGCGAAAATTTATGCGACTCCCCCTGTGCATGTTTCTCAGACAGATTCGGCAAAATCACCGTGGCTAGCGCTACTCCGAATACGCCTAATGGAAATTCCATCAAGCGGTCGGAATAATATAACCAGGAAATACTACCGCTAATCAGGAACGAAGCCATGAGCATATCTATGATCAAATTGATTTGAGAAATGGATACTGCAAACAGTGTAGGTATCATTAATTTTAGTATCTTACTGACACCTGGATGGTCTTTCTTCAATCGGGGACGCGGCAATCGTTTCATCCCTATCAAAAAAGGTATCTGGAAAAGCAATTGCAATATGCCGGCGATAAAAACACCCCACGCCAACGCCGTCACAGGCTGATCCAGCATTGGAGCCAACCAAATCGCGCAAGAGATAAGTGAGATATTTAACAGTACCGGGGTAAATGCTGGTACGGCAAAACGCCCATAAGCATTCAAAATACCTCCCGCAAACGCTGTCAGTGAGATAAACAGGATGTAGGGAAAGGTGATTCTGAGCATATAGACTGATAGCCCAAATTTATCTTCATTACCTGCAAATCCTGGTGCAAATATCATAATAACTATTGGGGCAGCGATAATGCCGACTGCTGTTACACAAAAAAGTACCAGTGCTAGCTTGCCGCTAACATGATTCAGTAAATCCTGTACTGCATTCTCATCACGTTGGTTCTTGTATTCGGTTAACACCGGTACAAATGCCTGTGAGAATCCCCCTTCAGCAAATAAGCGTCGCAGGTAATTCGGTATCTTAAAGGCCACAAAAAATGCGTCAGAACCTGAACCAGCAGCAAAAAAATAAGCGATGACGATATCTCGTGCCAAACCGAATAGCCGAGAGATGGTTGTCATAATGCTGACAACAAATGTGGATTTAAGTAATTGTTTCGACAAGTTAGGGAGTGACCAAATTTGAAATATTTAATGTAATTCAGCTATATGTAAGCTATCTAATTGTTTATTATAACATTTATTCTGGAAATCAAAGGATAACATATTCAAGGACAAGGATTGACAAATAAGGCCAAGATAAGCATAGTTACGCGCCTCAAAAAGACATAATTTTAGACATTAATCAGGAGTTTAACATTGGCTAATATTGCCTCAGCAAAGAAACGTGCGCGTCAGAGTGAAGTACGCCGCCAACACAAAGCAGGTCAGCGTTCCATGTTCAGAACCTTTATGAAAAAGGTTGATGCAGCGATCGAAAGTAAAGATAAGGAAGCTGCTACCAGTGCCTATCAAGCCGCAGTTCCTGTCATTGATAGCGCGGTGAGCAAAGGTTTAATCCATAAGAATAAGGCAGCCCGCCACAAGAGTCGTTTGAACGACCTCGTTCGCGCACTTTAAGCACTTTTTAAAAAAGTAATGTTCAAAAAAGCCGGTTATGTCATTAACCGGCTTTCTTCGTTTTACTGTATTGATATCTATATTGCCAATCTGCTTACTTAGTTAGATTCAAAGCAAAATCAAATCATCACGATGGATTAACTCTGCAGAATCCACATAGCCGAGCAGACTTTCAAATTTATCACTGGCCTGACCCATTATTTTACGTGACTCTGCAGCATCATAATTTACCAAACCACGCGCGATTTCTTTACCCTGAGGATCAACGCAAGAGACACACTCACCACGTTTAAAATCGCCTTCAATCTCAACGACACCAACAGCCAATAAGCTTTTCCCGTGCTGAGATAACACATCAGCTGCACCTTGATCAATCTTTAAAAGACCATTGGTCTGTAATTGGCCCGCCAACCATTGTTTACGTGCAGTTAATGCTTCCTGATTGCTATACAACAAGGTCCCGCAATCCGCACCTTCAGCAATCTGTTTCAGAACATCCTCAACCAATCCTGAAGCGATGACAGTACTCGCGCCTGACTTCGCAGCCATAGATGCAGCTTGCAGTTTTGTCAGCATCCCGCCTCTGCCAAGCGCACCCCCTTCTCCTGCGTAATCTTCCAGTGCTTTATCGCCGGCTTCGGCTTCATATATCATTTTAGCCTGTGGGTTTTTGCATGGATCTGCTTCATACAGACCTTCCTGATCAGTTAGCAAAACCAGTAAATCGGCATCAACCAGATTTGTCACCAGTCCGGCCAGTGTATCGTTGTCGCCAAAGCGAAGTTCTTCGGTTGAAACCGTATCATTCTCGTTCACAATTGGAACCACACCCAATTTCAACAGGGTTCGCAACGTATTCCTTGCATTCAGATAACGCTCACGATTTGAAATAACTTCGTGGGTCAGCAATACCTGTGCAGTATGGATTTGGTAATCCTGGAAACAGGATTCCCATGCTTTAATCAGACCCATTTGTCCGACCGCAGCCGCAGCCTGCAATTCGTGCACCGCGTGAGGTCTTTTCCCCCAGTCAAGACGAGTGATGCCTTCTGCGATCGCGCCTGATGAGACAATGACAATTTCATGACCTTTTTGTCTTAATTCATGGATCTGCTTGACCCAGGTATTCAGAGAATCAACGCGCAGTCCACAGCCTTCATTGGTCAGCAACGCGCTGCCCAGCTTAACCACCCAACGTTTTGTCTGTGTTAATTTCTCTCGTAATTCACTCATCAATAAAATCTTCCTGTTCATCTTCTTGAGAATTTTCCTGACTTTTCTCTTGATGTTTTTCTTCAACCCGCTTTTCTTCAATCCACAAATAAATAGCTTGCACCAGCGTCTCACAACCTGCCCCAGTCGCCGCCGATACAGGAAAAACAGGCAATTCTGTCGCCAGTTTTTCCTTTAAACTATTGTTGAATTCAACCACATCTTCCGCGGTCATAAGATCAGTTTTATTCAGTACAAGCCATCTAGGTCTGTCTTCCAGTCCTCGTCCAAATAAACTCAACTCCCGTTCAATCACCTGCATATCATCAAGCACCTTGTCCACATCAGCATCCACTCCAATATCCACAATATGTAACAGCAGGTGTGTTCTGGATAGATGCTTTAAAAATTGTATACCAAGACCCGCGCCTTCGGCAGCCCCCTCGATTAAACCAGGGATATCTGCAATAACAAAACTCTGCCCTGCAGCAATCTTGACCACGCCCAGATTAGGATACAGCGTTGTAAATGGATAATCTGCGACCTTGGGTCTGGCATGCGATACAGAGCGTATAAAAGTTGATTTCCCTGCATTAGGTAGGCCAAGTAAGCCAACATCTGCCAATACCTGCATTTCCAGAAGCAATGTCCGCTTTTCACCCAGTGTGCCTTCTGTTGTCTGTCTTGGCGTTCTGTTGGTACTGCTCTTGAAGCGAATATTGCCCAAACCGTGCCAACCACCTTTCGCAACTAACAAAGGTTTATTTACAGAAATCAAATCGCCGATAATTTCATCCGTATCCGCATCCTTGACCAGGGTACCAAGAGGCATCTTAATGGTCAGATCATCACCGCCTTTACCATGACATTCTCTACCCATACCTTTCTGGCCCTTGCCAGCGCGAAATAACCTTTTATGGCGAAAATCGATCAGTGTGTTCAGGCCCTCATCAACAACCAGATAAACGCTGCCTCCATCGCCTCCATCGCCTCCATCAGGCCCGCCCCTAGGCACAAATTTCTCGCGACGGAAACTCAGGCAACCGTTGCCTCCATCTCCTGCCTCGACCTTGATTGATGCCTCGTCTACAAATTTCATTTTCGTTTACCAATTCTTCCAATAAAAAACCCCGCATTTGCGGGGCTTTTAAAGAATCATTATTTCGTTATTTCTATCAACCCGCAACCACACTCACAAAAGTGCGCTTTTTCGGGCCTTTCTGTTGAAATACAACCTTACCTTCGGCCTTGGCAAACAAAGTATGATCATGACCTAAACCAACATTGGTACCAGCATGGAATTTTGTTCCACGTTGCCTGACCAGGATATTACCTGCTAGAACGGCTTCGCCACCGTATTTCTTCACACCCAATCGCTTGGATTCTGAATCGCGACCATTCCGCGTACTACCACCTGCTTTTTTATGTGCCATTTTCTATTAGCTCCAGATAAATTCAGCTATTTAGCTGTAATTTTTGTAATGGACAATTCTGTATATGCCTGACGATGCCCCATCTGCTTGCGATGGTGCTTGCGACGATGAAATTTAATAACCTTTATTTTCGGTCCACGACCATGTGAGTTTACCTTGGCGGATACCGTTGCACCCTTCACATTAGGTGTACCAACTGTCGTTTTCTCACCATCAATTAGCATCAGGACATCTGAAATCTTGATGGTTTTGCCTTCTTCGGCATCCAGCTTTTCGACCTTGACCAGATCACCTGCTTGTACCTTATACTGCTTACCACCGGTCTTGATTACCGCAAACATAACACTTCTCCAACAATACCGGAGAGCGTCCCCGGGGAATGAGATTCTAAAGGCCGCAGATTTTAAGGAATTCACCCTGACTATACAAGTCGAAAGACGCATTAATATCGGTTTAAATCTATAATTATTAAGGTTTTCATGGCAATCTGCCCTATGACTTGGCAAAATTAGGAAAAACTACTCAAACCACCATTTTTAATAGCTTATTTTCAATTTGTGAAACCACTCAAGACATCAGCTACAGAGCAGCCAGAAAATTACATAGACACACTACACGGTCTAATCTATGAGGATATGCGGCTTGTTGATAACCTGATTCAGGAAAGCCTGCAATCTGATGTTGTTTTAATCAATCAGGTGGGACACCACATTGTCAATAGCGGAGGAAAGCGGCTTAGACCTGCTTTAATGCTCCTGATTGCAGCGCATTTTGGATATTCCGGTTCACAACACATTAATCTGGCGGCAATTCTCGAATTTATCCATACGGCAACCCTGCTACATGATGATGTGGTAGATGCCTCCATACTCAGACGAGGTCAGGAAACAGCCAATCAGAAATGGGGGAATGAGGCAAGTGTATTGGTAGGTGATTTCCTTTACTCACGAGCATTCCAGATGATGGTAGACACGAACTCCATGAAGGTCATGGATGTGCTCTCAGAAGCGACCAACACCATTGCCGAAGGTGAAGTTCAGCAATTACTGAATAGTCACGACCCAGATACAACGGAAGTTAGCTATATTGACGTTATACAAAGTAAGACTGCGAAATTATTCGAGGCCGCTGGCAGGTTGGGAACTATTCTCAGTGAACGTGAGCCTGATGACGAACAGGCCATGGCCAGTTATGGTATGCACCTGGGGACAGCGTTCCAGTTGATTGATGATGTGCTCGACTACAGTACGCCGAGCTCTGCACTTGGTAAAAATATTGGCGATGATCTGGCTGAAGGAAAACCAACCCTGCCCCTACTCTATGCCATGTGGAACAGTTCAGATATGGAAGCAAGTATTATACGCGATGGTATTCTGAATGGTGGCCTGGATAATATCGATGTCATCCAGAAAATTATTAGCAAGACGGGAGCAATTGAATACACCGCCGGGCTCGCTCAAAGAGAAGCTGATCTTGCAGTTGAGTCGTTGGAACGCTTCTCGAGTACCGAGCACCTTGATGCCATGGTTAATCTGGCCAAATTTTCAGTAGAAA
>JAKZTI010000146.1:0-5202 GCA_047517145.1 Gammaproteobacteria bacterium | reverse complement strand
CTCAATGCCCATTTCGCCTTTATTCACAATAGGTGAATAAACTTTAAGATCGGTTAAATCGGCAGAGCATATTTGAGAAAAGCACAGAATTAGGCCCAGCGAAGCTATAGCTAATTTACGGATAAATTGATAGTCAGATCCATGACCTGGTATTTCTTTGAATAGCATTAATTGGTTTTTCTTATTGATCTAACTTTGTACGTTTTGCGGGATCATATACGTAATTACTTACAGAATATAAAATATTCTGCATTGACATTACCTCCTTAGTTTTTTATTGGAAACAAGATTGAAGAAAGATGACAATTTTTAACAGAGTATTAAATCACCTGAAGGCATGTCACTCAGTATCGCTCTCTAATGCAAAGAAACTGACTGATAGAAATTTTCAAATTCTTTCGCAAGCATTGGTTCGGCTATGTAGAAACCCTGAATTTGATCACAGCCAAGCTCCTTGACCAATTCCAGTTCCACTTTGGTTTCAACACCCTCAGCCACGGTATACATATTTAGTTTTTTGGCCAGATCTATACTCGATTCCAGAATCGTACGAGCGGTTGGATCATCACATGCTCCATTAACAAAAGCACGATCGATTTTCAGTTCAGTAAAAGGCGCATTTTTAAGTTGGGTCATATTGGAATGTCCGGTACCAAAATCGTCTATCGCCAGTCCAAAATTTTTCATACGCAGATGCATTAACTTCTCAAGGCATTCAAGCGAGTTTCCCATAATCTGAGTTTCTGTGACTTCAAATATGATCATATCAGGATTTACATTGTATTCTTCAGCAGTCTGAATCAAAAAATCAACAAATCCATCCGTGGTGAAGGAGTTAACAGAAATATTGATTGATACCTCCAGAATAATGTCCTTTTCGAGCCATGCCCTCATCTGGGAAAGCGTTTTCCTGTAGATATGATAGGTAAGCTCATCTATCAAATGGCACCGTTCTGCAAGCGGGATAAATGTATATGGGGGTAACAAACCACGTTCACTGTGATCCCAACGCGCCAGTGCTTCGACGCCTACCACTTTACCTGTGTCAAGCTTTGTCTTGGCCTGAAAAGCAATGACCACTTCATCGCCATCCATTCCGGCACGCAATTCTTCTTCACTGATTTCGCTCAGTAACGGAGCTGATATGTCCGGGGATTGCGGTGAATAGTCTGATAACAATAACTCAAGTGCTTCTCGCTTAAACGGCTTGGAAATATAACCTAAAACATTCAGGTTTCTTGCCTTTGCAAGCTCTTTGGCTACTTCCAGAATTCTCTGATCTTCGCCACTTAGCAGGATGATGCCGCCGCAATAACCTTCCTCAGAAAGATGTCTTAGAAGTTCGACGCCATTCATTTCAGGCATGTTGAGATCACTGATGATGATGTCAAACGAGACAGTGTTTACCTGGTACTTTTCCAGCGCGAGTTGACCACTCTGACAGGAGATAATATTACAATAACCCATTTTTTCCAGATGCCTTTGTGTAAGGTCCAGAATTGAGGGCTCGTCATCGACGATCATAATATGAATGTCGTTCATAATTATTATTGTTGTTACTGATTCATTTTTATATGTTTACGTACCTTAATAAGGCCGAAGCCACAGCGCAAGCAGTGTACCCCATATGGGGTAACACATATAAGAATACGCTCAGCTTGGTTATATTTGTTGTTAGAGTGATGAAACTGTGATCTAGTTCTCGCTTTTTATTATGCTATTTATGTATGCTCGAACGTTTTTTCAAATTTACCATAGGTACACACTCTTATCCGGTGTTTGATATCTTTTACCATTGAATAATGAAATATTATTAACTTCTTTGAAATCTTGTTAAGTTCCGCACTAAAAATTTAGTTTCATTAGATGAGGCGTATTAGTACACCAGACCAAGTTATACTATAATCCGCCCAGTTTCTGCTTGAGGAGCGTTGCGACGGTTACCAATACCGCCAGGCTCAGGCATTTAAATATAGACGTTCGTAAAATTAGTAAATTTATGTGAGTACAAGGATACACCGCGCACAGAACCGGAATGTATAGTGAATACATGAGGATTCGAGCACGATGAAGACACAGTAATCGCGAAAATTTACAATTTTAAGTCGTCTATACTGAACGACGCTCGCTTGGATAGCCCTAAACAAGCGAGTGGTCCGATCTTTGTCATCCCCACATCACTTGTTTATCTATACTAATTTAAATTAAGTAGCGCGTAGGCATGACGGATAAGACACCACAACTCGAGCAGTTATTACAGGAACGCATCTTGCTGCTGGATGGTGCCATGGGCACCATGATCCAGTCTTATAAACTGGAAGAGGCCGATTATCGTGGTGAGCGATTCGCTGATCACCCCTGTGATCTCAAAGGCAACAATGACCTACTCTCGTTGACACGCCCGGATATCATCAAGGCCATTCATACTGCTTATTTCGAGGCCGGCTGCGATATTGTTGAAACCAATACCTTTAACTCTACCTCCATCGCCATGGCGGATTACCAGCAGGAGGACCTGGTCTATGAACTAAATAAGGCCGGTGCCTCATTGGCAAGCGAAGTCGCTCAGAATTACGGTGGCTTTGTCGCAGGTGTCCTTGGCCCGACTAATCGTACTTGCTCCATCTCACCGGACGTAAACAATCCGGGGTTTCGAAATGTCACCTACATGGAACTGGTCGAGGCCTATACCGAGGCTATTCGTGGACTGGTCGATGGTGGCTCTGACCTGTTACTGGTGGAAACCATATTTGATACACTAAATGCCAAGGCTGCGCTATTTTCTATTCATCAATATTTTGATGAGCATGATATTTCGCTGCCAATCATGATTTCTGGCACCATTACAGACGCTTCAGGCCGTACCCTCACCGGTCAGACTACAGAAGCCTTCTGGAACTCTGTCAGACACGCGAATCCGCTTACAGTTGGCCTAAATTGTGCCTTAGGACCCAATGACTTACGTCAATATATTGAAGAGCTTTCTAGCTTTTCGCAATCACTGATTAGTGCCCATCCTAACGCCGGATTGCCCAATGAATTCGGGGAATATGATCTGGAGCCGGGACCCATGGCCGAACACATCAGAGAATGGGCTGAATCCGGTTTTTTGAACATCGTCGGTGGCTGCTGTGGCACGACACCCGAGCATATTACTGCCATGGCTGAGGCCGTTAAAGGTGTTGCACCTAGAAAGATTCCAGAGTTGCCTGTCTATCAAAGACTTAGTGGACTTGAACCTTTCAATATCACTCCTAATGTCAATTTTGTGAATGTCGGTGAACGCACTAATGTCGCGGGTTCTCCCCTGTTCCTTCGATTAGTTAAGGAAGAAGAGGATCTGGATGCAGCTTTGGAAGTAGCACGCCAACAGGTTGAAAACGGTGCGCAGATCATTGATATCTGTATGGATGAAGGCATGCTTGATTCCGAGCAGTTAATGGAAGATTTTATCAAACTCGTCGCCTCAGAGCCTGATATCAGTCGTGTCCCAATCATGATCGACTCCTCCAAATGGTCGGTGATCGAAGCGGGTCTGCGCTGTGTCCAGGGTAAATGCGTGGTGAACTCTATTAGCCTCAAGGAAGGTGAAGCGAAATTTATTGAACACGCCAAACTCGTCCGTCGTTATGGTGCAGCCATGGTGGTCATGGCCTTTGATGAAACAGGTCAGGCCGATTCCACCGAGCGCAAATTTGATCTATGCAAACGTTCCTATGATATTTTGGTCAATGACGTCGGGTTTCCACCGGAAGATATCATTTTTGATCCCAATATCCTCACGGTCGCCACCGGCATGGAAGAACACAACAATTATGCCGTATCTTTCTTCGAGGCGACACGACTGATTAAAGAACATTTGCCATATGCGCTGGTCAGTGGTGGTTTGAGTAATGTGTCCTTCTCCTTCCGTGGCAATAATCCAGTCCGCGAAGCCATGCACTCGGCATTTCTCTACCATGGCATTCAGGCCGGGATGGACATGGCGATAGTGAATGCGGGACAACTGGGTATCTACGATGAAATCCCCAAAGACCTGCTGGAATATATCGAAGATGTCTTGTTAAACAAACGGGATGATGCCACCGATCGTCTGGTGGAATTGGCGGAGACCGTCAAGGGCGGAGCTGCTAAAGAAAAGAAAGTTGATCTGGAATGGCGCAAAGGCGATGTTCAGGCACGACTGACCCATGCTTTAGTAAAAGGCATCGCTGAATTTATTGAAGAAGATACCGAAGAAGCCAGGCAACAGGCAGAAAGACCTCTGCATGTGATTGAAGGTCCATTGATGGTAGGCATGAATGTGGTGGGAGATCTGTTTGGTGCAGGTAAAATGTTTCTGCCGCAAGTCGTGAAAAGCGCGCGCGTGATGAAAAAAGCCGTGGCCTATCTGCTGCCCTATATCGAAGCAGATAAAGGCGAAGGAGAAATAAGAAGTAACGGCAAGATCATCATGGCCACGGTGAAAGGCGATGTACATGATATCGGCAAGAACATTGTCGGCGTCGTCCTGCAATGTAATAACTTCGAGGTCATCGATCTCGGGGTGATGGTGCCTGCGCAAACCATTCTCGATAAAGCCAAAGAGCTGAACGCCGATATTATTGGACTGAGTGGATTGATCACCCCGTCACTGGATGAGATGGTGCACGTCGCAAAAGAAATGCAACGACAGGATTTTGCCCTGCCATTAATGATTGGGGGTGCAACGACATCGCGTGCCCATACCGCAGTCAAGATCGACCTGGGTTATGAACACCCGGTCATCCATGTCAAAGATGCCTCACGTGCTGTCGGAATATCAACACGCCTGTTAAACGTTGATATGAAAGAAGAACTTAGCAAAGAGATTAAGAAAGACTACGACGTCGTACGAGAACGACATGCCGGGAAACAGGCAAAAATTAAATGGCTCACATTAGAAAAGGCACGTGCCAACCGCGTATCAATAGACTGGGAAAACTATACACCACCTGTCCCGAACAAACTCGGTATCGAAATCTTCGAAGATTATCCACTGCAAGAACTGGCCGAATGTATTGATTGGACACCGTTCTTCATTGCCTGGGAACTCGCCGGAAAATTCCCGCGCATACTCACAGATAAAGTTATTGGTGAAGAAGCCACGAAACTTTATGAAGACGCCAGGGCAATGTTAGATAAGATCGTTAAAGAAAAATGGTTTAGTGCCAAAGGTGTGAT
>JAKZTI010000145.1:0-3469 GCA_047517145.1 Gammaproteobacteria bacterium | reverse complement strand
CTACCAACTGAGCTACAGTCACCATAGAGTAATTATTTCGAGTAAATCAAATCATTAAATAAATATGGCAGATACTCTGCCATATTTATTTAATGGCGCGCCTGGCAGGACTCGAACCTGCTACCCTCGGCTTAGAAGCCCGATGCTCTATCCAAATGAGCTACAGGCGCATATTTAAAGTCACTCCAGACTACACTAATTCGATAATCAGGCCACTTCTTGTGAAGGCCTGATTATTTAAAAATGGTCGGGGCAGAGAGATTCGAACTCCCGACCCTCTGCTCCCAAAGCAGATGCGCTACCAGGCTGCGCTATGCCCCGACGTAATACTCATTCCCTGCCAATTGGCAGGAGGGGCGATAATACGCGTCGCTATAGTTTGCGTCAATTGAATGATAGCTATGTTTTACAGGCAATGAACAACTCAAGATCGTTGCCAGATTGTTCCTTCTGCAGCGTCTTCCAGGGTGATACCTTCACTTGTTAACAAATCCCGAATGCGATCAGATTCCGTAAAATCCTTGTCCTTTCTCGCCTGTTCGCGCTTTGCTACTAATGATTGTATTTCTTCATCTGTCAAAGCAGATTCTTGACTGCCAACACCGCGCTTTAGAAATGCCTCTGGTGATTCCTCCAGCAAGCCCAAGATACCCGCGAGGGCTTTTAATGTAGAGGCGAGCTCCTGCGCCCTCGCTAAATCTTTATCTTTTACCCGATTTGTTTCATGAGCCAGTTCATGCAATAAGGCAACCGCCTTTGGCGTATTAAAATCATCGTCCATGACTTCATTAAATCGTGCTAAATAAGCCTCATCGATATCATCATTGATGCTTAAACCACGTAGCGAAGTGTACAAGCCTTTCAGTGCTGCCCTGGCTTCATCCAGATTAGTTAATGAGTAATTCAGCGGACTACGATAATGACTTGCCAGAATGAAAAAACGAATTTCTTCTGCCTTGTATTGCTTCAGAACTTCGCGAACAGTAAAAAAATTGTTCAATGATTTAGACATCTTTTCTTCATCAATGCGGACAAAGCCATTATGCATCCACAGATTGACAAAGGTTTTTCCTGTTGCACCTTCTGACTGGGCTATTTCATTTTCGTGATGGGGGAACTGCAAATCTTGTCCACCGCCATGAATATCGAAATGTTCACCAAGGCAATGTGTAGACATCGCCGAACATTCTATATGCCAGCCTGGTCTGCCTGGCCCCCATGGAGAATCCCAACTGGGTTCATTCGGCTTACTGGCTTTCCAAAGTACGAAATCCAGCGGGTCGTCTTTAGCTTCCTGTACCTCAACACGTTCTCCGGCTCTTAATTCATCAATCACCTTGCCTGATAACTTGCCATAGCCAGAGAATGCGCTGACATCATAAAATACATCACCATTATCAGCAGCGTAGGCATATTTATTTTCAATCAACTGTTCAATCATGCCGACAACCTGCTCGATATGTTCGGTGGCTTTTGGCTCTGCGTCAGGTGTTTTTACCCCAAGCGCAGCGGCATCTTCATTCGTTGCAGTGATAAAACGTTCTGTCAGTTCAGAAATATCTTCATCATTTTCGTTGGCACGCTTGATAATCTTGTCATCAATATCAGTAATGTTTCGTACATAATTGACGTCCAATCCCAATGAGCGCATGTAACGCGTGACCATATCGAAAACCACCAGGACACGCGCATGACCAACATGACAGTAATCGTAGACCGTCATACCACAGACGTACATGCGCACTTTGCCCGGTTCAATCGGTTTAAATTCCTGTTTTTTGCCTGTCAGGGTGTTAAAAATCTTCAACATATAGATATTATTCTCGTGCAATAACTACGTGGCGCGCATGTTAACGAAAACAGGGTCTTCCCACAATCAAACCAGAACATTGTATCTGCCCTCACACATATTATGGCTGCGATTCTAATAGCTTTATCATACACTTCCATATTTCTGATATTGTCATACGATTTACATCAAGTAATAGAGTGGTTCTATTAATTTGGGTTTTTGTTCAAGTTCAAGGCGGGTGAGTTTCGAGAACCGCAGTGTATAAACCATACATGAGGATCGCAGAAACTCTTCCAACGCGGAAATCGGGCAAAAATACAATTTATAGAGGTACTCTGGAGGAATTGAAATGAAAGTCCGACTGAACACCAGCCATGGAGCAATTGTCCTGTCGCTAAATAAAGAGAAAGCACCTGTCACTGTTGAAAATTTTGTCTCCTACGTAAAAAGTGGGCATTACGATGGCACTATTTTTCATCGGGTAATATACGATTTCATGATTCAGACGGGTGGCATGAATCCAGATATGAGTGAAAAACCAACTGGTGAATGTATAAAGAATGAGGCTAATAATGGTCTGGGCAATTTAAGTGGCACAGTTGCCATGGCAAGAAAGCCTGATCCTCATTCAGCCAGTGCCCAGTTTTTTATCAATACCAATGATAATGCATTTCTGAATTTCAGCTCGGAAACAGATGACGGTTGGGGATATTGTGTATTTGGTGAAGTAGTCGAAGGTGAGGATACGGTCGATAAGATTGAAAATGTATCGACAGGTAGCAAAGCCGGGCATCAGGACGTGCCAGAAGAACCGATTACCATAAACAGTGCTGAAGTCATCGAAGAATAAGTTAAAGAAATAAGACAAAATTATTCCATGACCACCCTGTTTATTTCAGACCTGCATCTCTGTGCAGAGAGGCCACAAAAACTAGCGCTTTTTAAAAGATTGCTGCAAGGCCCGGCGAGGGATGCCGAATCACTCTATATCCTTGGCGATTTGTTTGAGGCCTGGGCTGGTGATGATGACAGTACTCCACCACATGGAGAAATAATTGCTGAGCTCACTGCTTATACGCAGTCTGGCGGCAAGCTATTTGTTATGCGCGGTAACCGCGATTACCTGATGAGTCAGAAATTTTCAGAGAAAACAGGCAGTCAACTGTTAGATGATGAAATACTGATCACATTAAACGGTGAGAAAATACTTCTGATGCACGGCGACACACTCTGCACTGATGATGTTAAATATCAGATTTTCCGCCGATTCATAAACAATGTCATTTCAAGAAATATTTTCATGCTGTTTCCTTATGCGCTACGCACAAAAATCTGGCACAAGATCAGAGGTGTTACGAAAAAATCAGCAGAAAAAAAATCCGAGTATTTAATCGATGTCCACCAAGCCACCGTTGAAACAAAGATGAAAAAATATGATGTCCTTTGTTTAATACACGGTCATACCCATCGACAGGCTGTGCATGAATTTAAACTCGATGGACAAGATGCTAAAAGAATCGTCATGGGCGACTGGTATGAAGACGACAGTATCCTGGTATCGGATGAAGCGGGACTTAGATTATTTGCCGTCGACGATTATATAAATCAAAACTCATAGCAGAAATTTCAACATAAAATTTACTACAGTACGCCTGCTATCGTCATGATCCCCAGGAC
>JAKZTI010000144.1:0-5820 GCA_047517145.1 Gammaproteobacteria bacterium | reverse complement strand
GTGATCTTCATGGTGTAATTTTCAGGTGTTAAGGTAGTCGTTCGTTGTCCAGTCGCCAGATGCTCAGGGCGATAAATACCGCACTGACCAACAGGTAATAAATCACATCTGCTGAATTAAAGACGCCATCGAGGAGATTATGATAATGATTCAACAATGATAAATAGGTTAGGATTTCCCCGAAAAGCCCCGAGCCTGTATTGCCTGCCATATTCATGATCCAGAGCACAAATAAAATACCAAAGGTGCTGATGGCAGCAACGGCAGACTGGCTGGTCAGAGAAGACACAAATAATCCAATCGCAGCAAAAGAACTGGTCAGTAGCACAAGACCTAAGAACGCTGAGAGAAGTTGTAGCAAATCAAGCTCTGTCCCCAGAAGTAAAGAAAGCGGCATTAAAGCAATAAGGCTTAACAACAAAAACAAATAGCACATTACCCCCAGATATTTACCCAGGACAAGTTCGGTCAATGAAATAGGCGAAGACAGTAATAATTTTATGCTGCCTGTCTGGCGTTCTTCACTAAAGATATGCATGGTTACGAATGGCGTAATTAGCAAGAGAATGATGCCGGCGATTTGCAACAGTCCAACCACAACAATTTGAGTTACACCATAGTTAGCTAATAATGAAGCTGCTGCCAGATCAATAAATGGTCTGAGGAAAATAAAGATGAAGAAGATTGCCAGCAGGAACTGCACGACCGCGAAGAGTATCCAGGCCAGGGGTGATTTAAATAGTCGTCTTAATTCGTGCGTTGCGATATAAAAGATGGAATTCATTCTAAACCTTCTCCAGGCTTATCATCGGACAGGGACTGGCTTTCTCCGCGGGTAAGTTGAACAAAGGTTTCTTCAAGAGAGTCCTGTTCGGGGATTATTTCATAGAGTTCCCACCCGGATTCGACCGTCAATCTTGTTATTCGATTGATTGTATCTATGCCTGACTCACAATAGACCTTGAAATGGTGATTGCCAATTTGTTCAACGTTCACGACACCTTTTATTTCTCCTAAAACTTCCAACGGTGGTGGTTGTCGTAATGCGATCTTTATCGGGCGAATTTGATCGTCTCGCTGTAACTTGTCCAGTGGCTCATCTAATACGAGTTTCCCCTGGTGAATGATCAAGACCCGATCACAGACGCTTTGTACTTCAGGAAGGATATGTGTGGATAAAATAACGCTGTGATCATTACCCAGTTCGCTGATGAGTTCCCTGATTTCCACAATCTGATTTGGATCCAGCCCTGAGGTCGGTTCATCAAGGATCACAACTGCAGGCGAATGAATGATTGCCTGTGCAATACCTATGCGTTGTTGAAAGCCCTTCGACAGGTTCTTAATCAGACGCTTGCCGGTCTCAGCGAGGCCGCAACGCTCTTTGCTATATTTTACCGCTTTTTTTAATTCGGTTTTTTTAATACCGCGTAAGTTTGCTGCATAGCAGAGGTATTCATCTACGTTTAGATCCTGATACAAGGGAGGTTGTTCAGGAAGAAAGCCAATGTGTTGTTTCGCAGCCCTGGGTGAATCAAGCATGTCATGACCTGCAACGGTGATTTTTCCTGCGCTGGCCGATAAAACACCACATATCATTTGCATGGTAGTGCTTTTGCCTGCACCGTTCGGGCCCAGGAAGCCCAGTACCTCGCCTCGATGTACGGTAAAACTGACATCGTTAACTGCGCAATCATCACCGTAATAGCGGGAAACGTGAGCGACAGAGATAAGGATTTCCCTGTTTATTGTGGAGTTTATTGTGGAGTTCATTGCGAAGGTATTATTAGGAATAACAGCGGAGTTGCAAGGTAAAAAAACGGGGGTAGCTTACCGACAATAAAAAACCCGCTTAAAGCGGGTTTCTTTGATTTGGTCTAACGAAAGATACTATTTAATTTTTGCTTCTTTATACATCACATGCTTTCTTACAACAGGATCAAATTTTTTGATTTCCATTTTCTCAGGCATAGTGCGTTTGTTCTTCATGGTTGTGTAATAGTGGCCTGTGCCAGCGGAAGAAACGAGTTTGATTTTGTCAGCCATAGTTTATTTCCCCTTATACCTTTTCGCCGCGTGCACGGATTTCTTCTAAAACGGTCTCAATACCTTTTTTGTCGATGATACGCAGACCTTTACCACTGACACGCAATCTAACCCAGCGATTTTCATCTTCAAGCCAGAAACGACGGCTGTGCAAATTCGGCAAAAAACGACGACGCGTTCTATTCTTGGCGTGTGAGACATTGTTCCCTGACATTGGGCGTTTACCCGTTACCTGACATACTCGTGACATTGTTATAAATCTTTAATCTGTTAAAAAAGAGCGCGGATTGTACATGGATTGAATAGCTGATCCAAGTATTTGCCGAAGTTTTTGGCTCATGCCTGGATAGCGGAATTTCACAATTTTAGCCTATAACAGGCCCAGTTCGGCAAAAGAGACCGCAGTATTATCACCAATGATGAAATGATCAAGCACTCGTATATCGACCAATTTCAAGGCCTCCTGTAAACGTCGGGTAATATTTTTGTCGGCGAGACTGGGCTCTGCGATGCCAGAGGGGTGATTGTGTGCGAATATGACCGCCGCTGCATTTCTAGCCAGGGCTCGTTTGACCACCTCACGCGGATAAACGCTGGCACCGTCTATGGTGCCGCTGAACATCTCGTCAAAACTGATGATCTGGTGTCGGTTATCCAGAAAAAGGCAGGCAAATACCTCGTGTGGGTACGCGCGTAGCTGAGCGAGCAGGAAGTTTTTTGTGTCGGTTGGGCTGCTGAGTACGTCTTTTTTACTCAGATTTTCCTCTAGATAACGCTTACCCAGTTCGATGGCGGCCTGTATCTGGCTATATTTTGCCAGTCCCAGACCCCTGGTTTGGCAAAATGTGCTGGAATCGGCTTCTATCATGCCCCTGAGGCCATCAAATTCTGTCAACAAGTCACGGGATAGATCGATGGCTGTTTTCCCCTGTCGGCCTGTGCGCAGGAAGATAGCAAGTAATTCTGCGTCGGAAAGGCTGGCAGCGCCTTTTGCTAAAAGCTTTTCACGGGGCCTTTCCTGTTCTGGCCAGTCAGATATAGGCATGATGGTTACCTCCCTGTTAGATAAATATTTTTAAATCATTCCTTTGTTACAGCGTTTTTCTGGTAATCATTGTAGCAAAAATGCGGATTCGGATACGATAAGGTAAAATTCTCACACTTTAGTAATACAATGACGCTGATGAATAACCTGACAAACAAAAGAATACTTCTGGGTGTGACTGGCGGGATTGCCGCATACAAGAGCGCAGAATTGGTCAGGCGCTTGCGAGAGCTAGGTGCGGAAGTGCGTGTGGTAATGACACGAGGCGCTTGTGAGTTCATCACCCCGTTGACGATGCAGGCTTTGTCAGGTCGTGAGGTGCATACAGAATTACTGGATCATGTCGCTGAATCCGGCCGGGGTGGTGGCATGGGTCATATTGAACTGGCGCGCTGGAGTGATGTTGTTCTGGTTGCGCCTGCCAGTGCCAATTTCATTGCTCGTTTAGCACACGGAATGGCAGACGATCTGTTGAGTACATTGTGTCTGGCAACCACTGCACCGGTGGTGATTGCGCCTGCCATGAATCAGCAAATGTGGATAAACATTGCCACACAGGAAAATATTGCGACACTAGGTCAGCGAGAAATAAAAATACTCGGACCAGCTGAAGGCAGTCAGGCGTGTGGAGAGATCGGGCCGGGCAGGATGCTGGAACCGGAACAATTAATATTAGAGGCAAGTCAGCTTTTTTCTACGGGCTTGCTTGCTGATTTGAAAATAGTGGTGACGGCAGGCCCAACCCGTGAAGCCATTGACCCGGTTCGCTATATCACTAATCACAGTTCGGGACGCATGGGTTATGCGGTTGCCAGGGCGGCAGCTGAGGCCGGAGCCAATGTGACCCTGATTTCTGGACCAGTAAATATTGAGCCGCCCCATCAGGTTCGTCACATCAGCGTAGATACAGCTGATCAGATGCGCGATGTCGTCATGTCAGACATTATTGAGTCTGATATTTTTGTCGCTGCAGCAGCGGTAGCAGATTATTGCTGCGCTGATGTTGCTGAGCAAAAGATTAAAAAGAAATCCGGAGATCTCAGCCTGTTACTGAGAAAGAATCCTGACATTCTGGCGGAGGTTGCCAGCTTGCCTCATGCGCCATTCACGGTTGGCTTTGCCGCCGAAACTGAGAATTTGCTGGACAATGCACGTATGAAACTGCAAAACAAGAAGCTGGACATGATTGCGGCAAATCAGGTGGGTGAGGGACTTGGGTTTAATGTGGATGAAAATGAACTGCAGATCTTTTGGCAAAACAGGGATCAGGGCCAGAATAACCAAACTCGTGAAGATCAAATCATAAAACAGCAGACATTGGAACGGGCATCAAAAGAAAAACTTGCACGTCAATTAATAAAGGTAATCGCAAATCGCTACTATGAAAAAAATTCAGCCCAGAAAAATACAACTCAAGTGCATTGATAAAAGACTTGGCAATGAATTCCCATTGCCTAATTACGCTACTTCAGGTTCAGCAGGGATGGATATTAGTGCCTGTCTTGACGAGCCACTTGAAATCAAACCTGGAGAAACCTCTTTGGTGCCTACCGGTTTTGCCATTCATGTTGAAGATACCGGGCTGGCTGCTGTGTTGTTGCCGCGCTCCGGACTTGGTCACAAAAAAGGCATCGTTCTAGGTAATCTGGTTGGCTTGATTGATTCAGATTATCAAGGTCAGGTCTATGTTTCCTGTTGGAACCGCGGACATGAATCCTTCACGATGAATCCAGGTGATCGGATCGCACAAATGGTCTTTTTGCCAGTGGTTCAAACAGTATTTGACGTCGTCGATGAATTTGATGAAAGTCATCGTGGTGAAGGTGGGTTTGGCCATACAGGTGTTCAGGTATAATTCTGGAATAGTTCGAATATAAAATTAGCCGAGTGTTAAATTCAGCCAGGAAAATATTAAAATTGGTTGGGGGGAATAAACAATGGTTGTGGGCCCAGTAACAGGCAGGAAATATAAACGAAGCACAATACGTAATGCCGCGATTATTGGTGGCGGAGTCGTTGTTTTATTGGTGGTAGTGTTTGGAGGTATGTTTACTGTCCAGAATATTTCTGAAAAAGCAGAAGAGAAAACACAAAATATTCTGCAAGAAATCTCATCAAAGGCGGCTACAGCCGCGGCGGATTCAGTTGGCTCGATTCAGAAGCAACTGGATACTTTGGCGCTGGATGAGTCTGTGCTGACACTTTTCGCAGAGGCTGATAGTGCTGCCCTTGAAAGTGAGGGGGAACAGAAAAAAACAGCATTCGAATCTGCTTTGAAATTGAGATTACTGCTTCCTGGCAAGTATGAAACTGACAGGGAGGCGATCCCGCCATTGAGTTTTGCTTCCGTTGCTTTATTGAAAAGAGCAGAAGAATCTGTGTCAAATGTTGTTGCAGAAGTACATAGTTTTGGCAGCGACGGAGCTCATGTTGCGTTAGTAAGCCGTGTTACAGATACAAATAAAAAGCTAGTTGGCTTACTGCATTTAAGTATGCCCCTGTCAGTGATCGAGTCTGTGGCATCAACATTTGATTTTGCCGGGACATATATTGAGATACGACAAAAGGCTATTACCCTGAGCACGTCCGGTGATGCAAAATTTCGTAAAGGATTGCCAGTTTCTGTTGGCATTAAAGGTACGAACTGGATTGCGGCCAGTTGGAATGAGTCATCAGCGGCGGACGTGACAGGAGTCAGTAAGTCAGCAGAAGAGGGCTCCAGTGTGGGG
>JAKZTI010000143.1:0-7748 GCA_047517145.1 Gammaproteobacteria bacterium | reverse complement strand
ATGTATCACTGTATTTGTAATAATTAATTATTCTTTTGTGAGGTTATTATGTGTACTAAATATTTTCTTTCAGTGTTGTTGCTGATAATTTCAGTGGGTTCAATGCCTGTCTATGCTGAACATGATGGGTTCGAAGATCATGATCATGAATCCAAATCTAGAGCTGAAAACCCGATAGATGCTTCTGATGTGTCCGTATTACCCGGTGAAGCCGTTATAATTGTGCATGGGATAGTCTGTTCTTTCTGTTCACAAGGCGTGACTCGTAATTTATCGAAACTTCCTTTTATCGACAAATCAAAATACACAAAAGGTGTGAAAGTCGAAATTGAAGACCAGAAAGTTACCATTGCTATCAAACCAAATGACCACCTTGATCTGTCGCAGGTCTTTAAATCCATTCTTAAAGGTGGCTATGAGCCAGTCGAGGCTTATGTGAGTGACGCTGATGGGAAAGTGACGCTGCATAAGGCAGATGGCGCTTAAAATGAAAAAATCACTATTCTTGTTTTCAATGTTGATCTGTTCATTTTCTGCATCAGCACACCAACCCGTCATGGATATGGCACCTCGTTGGAGTGAAGGATTTGGTTTTCAGGTTCGTTATGAAAATTTTGGATCAGACGACTTAATGGATGGAGATTCCGAGATATCCAATCCTCTTGGATTGAAACGATATGTAAAGACTCTCTGGCTGGAAGGTGTTTACACATTTGATCGATCTATACGTGCCACATTCAAATTACCCTATATCGATCAAAGTCGAACCAAAAATATTGCCGGTGTCGGTGTGCGGCAATCAAATAGTGGGATCGGCGATCTTGTCATTGGTTTACCGTTAAAACATTATCGCAACAAACGCGCATTTACGGATAATTTCAGTTTTACACCTTCAATTCGTGTCCCCACGGGAAGCTCTTCTGATGATTTCCCGATCAGTGATGGTAGTGTAGATTTGGGCTTTAGTTTTTCCTACAGTAGTGAGACACCGAAATATTACACATTGGTTGATCTCTTTTACTGGCTCAATACAGAAGGTGAAAATGGGATGCATGAAGGTGATGAGCTTGCTCTGGACATTAATTTTGGCTATCACCCTTTTCACAGTAATGAAACAAATTCCGGTGTCTTCGTTATGTGGGATGTGACTGCTCGTTATAATGACGATCCAAGTAGCGCCACGCTGACGACAGCTACAGGGGGACAGCGCCTACAGATGGGCCCCGTTCTTGTTTTGTATAAGGATAACATCATGTTTCGTACTGAATACAAACATCTGATATATGAAAAAACTAGTAGTATTAGCAACTCACGCGGTTCGGAATTTTTCATAGGTCTGGGAATTACTTTCTAATGAGAACATTTATGCAGATACAGACACTAGAACAAAAGAAATGGGGCTGGATAATTCTATTCACTTCTGTCGGCACACTGTTGTGTTGTGCATTACCTATCATGCTTGTCAGTCTGGGCATGGGTGCTGTGGTTGCTGCTATGGCGACTAACCTTCCATTCCTGATTACACTTAGTTTATATAAAACGTGGATGTTTGCTGGTTCTGGTTTATTACTTTTGCTAGGAGGATGGCTACTTTATCGACCAGGACGAACATGTCCCACTGATCCTGAGCTAGCTATTTTATGTACCAAGGCACATATGTGGAATTGCAGACTGTATTGGATATCAGTAGGGATCTGGTGCGTGGGTTTTTTCTTTGCATACATCGCCGAACATCTCTTCTATTAGGGGATATAAAACTATGATAGAGATAATACCAAACTGGCATCCCATCTTCGTACATTTTACGATTGCATTGTTGAGCCTTGCAGTTGGCTTCCATGTTATTTGTCCTTTTTTGTCTGATGGCACAATCAAACAACATTTTACTATCCTGGCACGCTGGAATCTCTGGTTAGGGACAGGATTTGGAATTGTTACCGCACAATAGCCGGCTGGTTTGCATATGACAGCGTCACACATGATGCGCCCTCCCATGCAGCGATGACGGATCATAGGAACTGGGCCTTGGTGACTGTGGGACTGTTTATTATATTGACAGGGTGGTCATTGTGGTCCGAACGTCAAGAGCGACTGCCAGGTAAACCGTTTTTGGCAGGACTAATGATTGCTGGTGTGTTATTGGCCAGCACAGCATGGCATGGCGCAGAAGGCGTTTATCGATATGGTCTTGGGGTTATGTCGCTGCCACAAGCAGAGGGTGAAGGTCATTCTCATAATCATGATGAGTCAGGACATGTGCAAAGCCAAACTAAAATGCAAGGTCAGATTAAACCGGAGCAAGTAGGAAATAAAAGTGTTGATCACGCAACTGAGCATCGCGATAACTATAGCCACCAACACTAGTCGAAACGGAGTTAACAGGAGAAATACAATTGCAAGAAGAACAAGAACATTCGCATGTAGATCATACTACCAATGGTAATATTGTCTCTCTTGCTGTATCTGCAACCCTCCATTGTTTAACAGGTTGTGTCATTGGTGAAACTATCGGTCTCATGCTGGGTGTTTCTTTGCAGTGGCACCCGTTACAAACTGCTATTGTTGCTACCGTGTTAGCTTTCATTACCGGGTTTGCTTTAACACTTATTCCAATGGTGGTGAGAAAAGGGATGAGCATCAGAGAAACCTTCAGGATAGTGTGGCTTGGCGAAACTATATCTATTGGGATAATGGAGTTGACAATGAATATCGTTGATTTCCTGGCAGGTGGTATGCAAGTACAGTCGATATCAGAACCAATATTTTGGCATAGCCTCATTGCAGCAATTATTGCTGGGTTTATGGCAGGTTTTCCAGTCAATTATGTAATGATAAAGAAAAATATAAAAAAGAAATGCCATTAACTAGTGAGGGTTTTGACAGATGTGGTTTGCCTTGAATCCCAATCCCGGAACAATCAGTACCTAAGAACATTCTTTGTTTTGAAGTACCAGTTTCTGTCTTCCATTTTCAGGAGAAATTTGTACGCGTCTCTAAATCGAATGGTTTGTTTCGCCAGGTAGTTTAATTGCTCGTTAAAACGAAGCCGTTTTTCATCATCCGTAGTCTCCCACCAGGTAGTCAACCAGTACGATTCATGCATGGGATGAAATGATTTAAAAAACCGGCCCCAATGCCATGCTTTCGGGCATATTTTCCCTGTCTGTTCCATGTGTAATTTCAGGGCAATTAACTGTTCGATATTTTTCTGCTGTTCTCCAACGAAATATTTATATTTCTGAAGGCCATCCTTGAGGTACACAGGGGAATCCATTGCCTGATGTTGCAGAACCTGATATCTATGACTAGTTGCAGATACAAAGCCAGGTTCATCTTTAAAAGCGGTGTTGGTATTTTTCATGTTAACTCCAGACAGTTCTAATGTGAGTTATATAGTGCAATAACAATGTGGCCTAAATATGGCAGTGATATGAAAATATGGTGGAACTTTATATAATTAAATAAAGTCGAATCGGGAGAGATGAAAAATGGCTGCATGGGAGCAGGTTCTATTAGGTATTGGCGCGCTTTTATTGGTGTTCTTTTTCTGGCCTGGCGCCAAGGCTGCTATGGAAAAGAGCCGGCAGGCAGAAAACCCCGATTGGGCTGGTGTATTTGTCCCAATTGCTGCTGTTGTTATATTTATTGTGTTATTAGTCATGGTTGCGCGGTCATAAATGCTGAATATTTCTTGTGATATAATCGCCGGTCTTTTGTGTGTTTTTTATATGAGTGATAAGTAATGAAAAAAATTAGTTTTATAGCTTTTATGATGATGTTTTTGAGTTTTGCTATTGCTTCTGTCCATGCTGAAGAGGAAGAAGATGTCCTTAGCGGCCAGGAGCTGGTTGATGGATGTAGTGAAGAGTATTTGCCCGGCAAACCTAACCAGTATTGTATGCAATATATGTTTGGCCTAGTCCAGGCGTTAGCAGCTCTACAGGAAATGGAACCTGGCAATAAACTCTTTTGTATTGATCCTACCGTGATCGGTCTTGATGAAGTAACTGATAATGTTACAAAGTGGATGAATAGCGTTCCTGAACGTCTGAATGAAGATGCTTATATCCTTGCCACACAGGCGTTACACGAATCTTACCCATGTTCACAAGCAAATATTTAATAAGGTATCGTCAGCAAGACACAATATGGCTGATATAAGTGCCTGAACTGAATCTAATTTCAACATTGTTTGTTTTTGTGATCCCCGTCATTTTTGCGGTGACGGTACACGAGGTGGCTCATGGTTGGGTCGCGAACCGGTTTGGTGATCAAACTGCAAAGTCGATGGGTAGACTGACGCTTAACCCGATAAAACACATTGACCCTGTTGGCACTATTGTTGTGCCAGCAATTATGTATTTTACCAGTGGCTTTATCTTCGGTTGGGCAAAACCGGTTCCGGTAAATTGGCGAAACCTTGGACATCCTCGTAGAGACATGGCCATTGTCGCTATCGCAGGCCCTGTAGCGAATCTCTTAATGTTATTGTTCTGGGCGATGTCGGCAAAAGTCATTGTATCGTTAGGAAATGATTCGAATTATCTGACACAGTTACTATTTATCATGTGTAGTATCGGCATAACGATTAATATCGTTTTGATGATACTGAACCTTTTTCCTATATTGCCTCTGGATGGTGGTCGGATCCTGACGGCAATGCTGCCGCGTAATCTGGCCATAACGTTTTCACGCCTTGAGCCTTATGGTCTGATAATACTTGTTGTTCTTTTGCTTAGCGGTATCCTCTGGAAAATATTATTACCACTTATCGGTGGCACACAATCACTGATTTATCAGTTAATTCAGATTCCTTAATATAAAAATTAAAATGGAAATTTAGAACAATGATGAAACTTGTGGAACAGATATTTGAAAAGGCATTATGGAACTTTCAGTTTGTGGTGCTATTGGCTGTGATTTCGAGTTTATTTACCGCCTTTACCATGTTTTATATGGCGACAGTGGATACATTTTCTAATATGCGTCATTAATGGTTTAAGTATTGATATCTGCTTTATGTTGTTTTGCAATCACAAGATAACGCAAGGGTCCACCCGGGCGAATGGCATCAAAAGGATAGCAGGTGATTAAAGTCAATGTGTTATCGGAGGTGCTAATGAGATATTCAGCCTGTTTCTCGTCCACGATGATTGTTTCACTTACTTCATATTTTATTGTCTCTCCTGTCAGTGATTGTAACTGAATGAGTTCCCCACGTTGAATGTCTTTTAAGAACCTGAAATGAGTATCACGATGGCCAGCGATTACAGTGTTGCCTTGTTGTCCTGGTAAGGAAGAACCAAAAAGATGCCCCGGACCGAAAGCAAGTGAGGACCCACTTGCCCCGGCCAGGACGATGCGGTCAATTCCAAGACCTGGCACATCTAGACGACTGATGGGCCATGTATCCGCCCATGGCCAGGGTTTCACCTCCTGTTGGCCATGGACTGTTCTATCCCAGGCTGCCTCAAGGAGAACTTGCGCCAGGATTGCCTTGGCGTGGATATAGGACGCGCTGCCTATTTGCCACATGCCGCAGAGGAGGAGGACAATCAATAAAGCTTTCAAGCTTATATTTTTAAACGTTGAAGACATGTTTTCGGGTCAATAGCAGAAGTAATCCAGCAAACAACATCAGCAGACCATTCAAGAATGCAAAAGGGGCATTTGTTGCGGTGGCTGGCAGTTGTCCAAATACTTTTTTGTGATCCCAACCAGCCGGAAGATTTACGGGCAGGGCATGGGATTTAACAAGTGCTTCCTTGATCCTTGCCGGTGTGACATCGACTGCGACCAGACTGGTGTATTTACTGACCAGATGATGCTTTAGTGCAGTTTCAATAATGTTTTTTCTCAGATCGCCTGCTTCATCACCTCTCCTCATTTGATCCATCAATGCCGCAATTTTTTTGCGTGCCCATATCGTTGGGATGCCTGAATTCTTTTGACCTCCTTCAAGATTAAGTGAAGCACTCCATGTTTCACCTGCGATTTCCCCAGTGATGATAAGAGACTCAGGTAATGAGTCTGATTTGGTGCTGATTAGCAGAGGTTCACCAAGATAGAGATCTGGAATATTCTGTGGCCAGCTTTCGACAATACAGTTTTCAGGCCATTGAATATGGATATTGGTCAGGACAGGGCTTTCAAGTTTACTGAATAAGATTTTCATCTTTGACTGTATTTCAGAGACATTGCCGATATAGGTATGTGTTCCGCGTCCGAATTTGGCAGCACGATTCATAAAATGTGAATTTGGTGCAGAACCTATGCCAATGGTAAATAATCGACTGTCACCCAATTGTGACTGGATGATGTTAAATAAGGCATCTTCGTTACCTATACTGCCATCCGTGAGAAAGATAACTTGCCTAACATCGTAATTCCTGTCCTTATGATTATTGTTGTCCTGTTTTAATAAAGCGGCTCTTAGTGCTGGTGCCATTTCTGTTCCTCCTTGTGCCTTAAGGCTGTCGACATACTGATGTGCCTGCCGCAAGGCGTGATGAGATAACGATTGCGGAAAACGAAATAGTTTATCTGTGTAAGAATTAAACTGGATGATGTTAAATCGATCTCCCGGTTTTAAGCGGTTAAGTGCGAGGTTCAAAGCCTGTTTAGCCTGAACAATCGATGGGCCAGACATTGAGCCCGAAGTATCGATGACAAAAATAACTTCTCTATGCAAGACGGGAGATATTTCACTGGCAGGTGGTAGCAACATGATCATTGAGTAAATATCTGCATCTTTTTCTTCTGTAAACAGTGCAGCCTTGGGGGTGTTTCCAGGCTCCGCTTTCCAGTCGAGGACAAAATCACGATTGGCGGGGACTTGACTGTGTTGTAATTGAATCGAATATTGTGTTTTGTCAGGGATGCCGATATCAATTGGGTGATATGGACTGTCAATATTACTTAGTAAAAAACCCGCATCCAGATCTATTCTCAAACTGACGGGATTGACAGGTTTATGTTCTGGCTCATTCTCCAGGTCTTGGCCGGGATTCAGCACAGCTGGAGTAATTCTTGACGCGTCCGCAACCTGGTCGGTATTCAATGACCAACCCGTTCCCTCAAAACCAGTGACAACTGTTTTCCCAGGGATATAGCGTGGCGCAACCACCATTGGAAAACGCAAACTGAATGTTTTATTCTGGTAGCGAACAGGCTGTTGATAGGTGATTTCGATCATGATGTTCTCATCAGGACCAATATTCGCGACTGATGTGGTAAATATATTTGGTCTTTCCTGTTCAACAAGGCTAGCGCGTTTGCCTGCGATCTTTGCTTGTTGATATTCTTTCCTGGCTTGTTGCTTTTCCCTAATCTGACCTTCGATGATGCGGTCACCTATATGCATACGTAGTTGGTCGACCGCTGCATTTTCAGGTAATGGGAAAACATAAATTCCTTCCTGCCAGTCAGCACTATTATTATGAAATTTTTGTCTGACCGTCGCTCTGGCGATCATGCCTGTGATCTGGATATGGACATCCGTGTCCAGAGTGGGGGCCAGTGTATAGCCATGAGTAAGATTCTTATTGGCTTTAAACAGCAATGTGCCCTGTTTAATCTTTTCTGGCCTAACTTCTGCAATTTGCCTGCTGACCAGATCATCTTTCAGATTCTCTTCCAGGGTGTCTGCATTAAGCCGGTCAGATAAAAGCATGATGATGAATATCATGATGATATTGAAAAAAAAACCACTGCAGAAACCGGCTAAGATACATTGCAATGTGCTGGTG
>JAKZTI010000142.1:0-7954 GCA_047517145.1 Gammaproteobacteria bacterium | reverse complement strand
CATATATATATCAATTATAAATATAGTATATCTAATGTTAATAATAAGTTTTTGACAGTACAGAAATGTGTGTCTAGCTGGTAACCTTATCCCTTAGATAAACGGGCTGAGCCTCTGCAGCATCTACAAATTCACCTCTCTGGTAAGCATCTACCGCTAAGGTGCATATAGCTTCTGCAGAGGGGTAATCGCCAGGTCTGAAGCCTGATAAAGATCCAGCCAATCGAGTCTGCAGTTCTTTCTCATAGGTTTCCCAACCACTACCAATACCAAGCCAGCCATTTGAAGCAGGAATATGAACAGCATCTGGCAGACACACGGTTTCCTCGCCTACAAGTTGCATAATGTTGTCCTCGTTGATTTGGTACAAGCCCCAATAAACTTCACCCATACGCGCATCAATCGCGCAGGCGATCTGTTTTGATTCAGAAATTGCCCCCTGTGCCAGGGCTGCAAGTGTCGAAACAGGCACAACAGGACAATCTGCCGACAAAGCCAGCCCCTGGATCACGCCTGTCGCAATGCGTACGCCGGTAAATGCACCGGGACCGCGTCCAAATGCAAGGGCATCAAGCTGCATGAGTGATAAAGATGACTCTGCAAGCAGTTCATCGATCATAGTCAGGATGAGTTCTGCATGTTTACGCGGTGCAACCACATATTTTGATGTGGTCACACCATCAATGTGTAGCGCGGCAGAACAGGCTTCAGTAGCAGTATCTATTGCAAGTAATTTCAAAAGAGATCCTTGATAGTTAAAAAAGTTTTATTTAATCCCATGTTTGATTACCAAACTTGGGGGAGTCGCTTATAATGCCGCTCATGTTTAAACCTGTCGAAGTCTTTATTGGACTGCGTTACGTAAGAGCCAAGCGTCGCAATCATTTTATATCATTCATCTCCCTAACATCTATGCTGGGTGTTGGTCTGGGAGTGATGGCATTGATTACCGTGTTGTCTGTCATGAATGGGTTTGAAAAGGAACTTACCGAGAGGATCCTGGGTATGGCATCTCATGCGACGATTGTTGAACGAGGGAAATCTCTTTCGGACTGGAAAACACTGGCTGCAGAGGTAGAACATCATCCCGGGATTATCGGTGTTGCACCTTATTTCCACGCTGAAGGCATGCTGGCCCATGCTAAGAGCGTCAATGGCACTATCGTCAGAGGCATTCTGCCGGAAGAAGAGCCCAAGGTTTCCGTAATTGCCGATAAAATGATCATGGGTGATTTCTCCAATCTTGTCGCTGGCGAATTTGATATTCTTCTCGGAAAGGAACTGGCGCGTGCACTGGGTGTGACTGTCGGTGATAAAGTCACATTAGTTGCCCCTCAGGTAAATATTACACCTGCAGGTATCCTACCCAGACTAAAACGCTTTACGGTTGTTGGTATCTTTGAGATCGGCATGCATGAATTTGATAGTGCTCTGGCATTGATTCATATGGATGATGCCATGCGTTTGTTTCGTAAGGACGGCCCCACAGGATTACGCTTAAAAACAGATAATATACTTACCGCGCCAAGGGTCAGTAGAAATGTAGTTGATCAATTGCCCGGTTATTTTTGGGTGACAGACTGGACACAAAGACATGCTAATTTTTTCCGCGCTTTAAAGACAGAAAAAACAGTTATGTTTTTTATCCTTGTATTAATAGTGGCTGTCGCTGCGTTCAATATCATTTCAACACTGGTGATGACCGTCACAGACAAACAAGCGGATATAGCGGTATTGAGAACCATTGGTATCAGCCCTAAAAGTATCCTGGCAATCTTTATGATTCAGGGCACCTTGATTGGTGTGGTCGGTATCTTGTTCGGAGTAATTAGTGGCATATGGTTAGCGTCAAATGTGGAGACCATCATTCCTGTGATTGAGAATATGCTGGGGATGAAATTTCTGTCACCGGATGTGTATTACATTAGTGATCTCCCTTCAGACATGCATTGGAGTGATGTTATTACTATCAGCATTGTGTCTTTCATTTTTTGCATATTGGCGACAATCTATCCCGCATTAAGAGCAGCGCATACTCAACCTGCCGAGGCGCTTAGATATGAATGATGGGGATATGAATAATGCTGTTATGAGTGAACAAATTCTCTCATGTGTTGGGCTCTACAAATCCTTTGCAGAAGGGGACTTAAAAGTCGATGTCTTGCGTGGCGTCAATCTACAAGTATCACGCGGCGAGAGTATTGCCATTATGGGGACATCCGGCTCAGGTAAAAGTACGCTGTTACATTTGTTAGGTGGACTGGACTTGCCCAACAAGGGCGAGATATCGATTGTAGGAAAAAACACATTAAATCTCACCGATACAGAACGTGGAAAATTACGTAATGAATCACTAGGCTTTATCTATCAATTTCATCATCTGTTGCCAGAATTTACTGCTCTGGAAAATGTTGCCATGCCGCTATTAATCTCGGATAGCCGCGAGGCGGATACCGCAGCCAGATCAGCCAAAGAATTACTGGAGAAAGTCGGACTAGGAGATCGTCTGCAACATAAACCCGGAGAATTATCTGGTGGTGAAAGACAACGTGCTGCGATCGCCAGGGCAATGGTGACCAAACCAGAATGTATCCTTGCCGATGAACCCACGGGTAATCTGGACGAGAAAACCGCAGATCAGGTATTTAATCTAATGTTGGAATTAAAAAAGGATTTTGGTACCAGTTTCATTATGGTGACACATAATCAAAGTCTGGCTGAGAAAATGGATAAAATTTATCAGCTGCATGATGGATTGCTGGAAGCGAATTAAATAAACGGTCTCAAATGAAATAAAAGAGAACAAAGCAATTGCAATTTAATTACTCCGATACCATAACTCACTGTCCATTTTTAATAAAATCACCAAACAATTCTTCGAACTGATCATCTTGAATTTCTACATCATCCACACCGGAAGTCAGATGTTCTTCTACTGTTTCCCTTACCACATTATTCAGGTTTCTTATCATAGTAATCTCCATCAACATCATCCGTAAGTCAGTTACGGCCATCCCACTTTCTCCTGTATGAGTTTGAATGTGCCTTAATAGCAGGACGGGAATGAAATGATTGTCCAGCATCAGTTTGAATCCACGATAGACGCTGCCCTGAAAATCAGTCAGGTTTTCACCATATTCGTTTCCGGCGGAAGCTAATGTGCTATGAGCGGTAGAACTAAGACTGACTGGCAGATCACATAGTTCCATTCCATGAAATGTTAAACTATCCCATTCCTGTCCCTCAGAATGAGATACACATCCAATAAAACCATTATCAAAACAAGGGTCCAGATCGCTTACCTTAATATCAGGTAATAGACCCGCATCTTTGACTGTGATCTTTCCTTTATCAAGCACCAGTGGGCCTAGATATACTCTTGTATCTGTTCTGTGTAATACCAGTAGTTCCCCCAGATCCTGTTCAAACATTTTCTGGATAACTTCGAGAAAAGACTTTTTAGCAGCTTTCATATTATCTATTTAGATGGAAAATCCTATATTTTTATAATTTTATGTATTACTTCCATTCTAGCACTTACATTGTGGTCATGCTGATGATATCAGCACTGAACGCGTTTCTCTAACAGGGCACAATTACACAGGGCTGCTACCGAGAAGCACTCGTTGAAGTTTTCTAGCCCGGAAATTCTCTAGACATGACTTAGTATGTCTTTTGATTATATGCCTAACTATGGAATAATGGCACGATATGAAGACACACTCTGAAAACTACCTTATGACACTAACTTATACCGTTCTGAGTTCTGCTTTGCTCTTGTATACGAGTAATGCATTTACCGAAGTATCAAAGCCAACTCCGCGTGTCGATCACGAATGTTCACGTATTGCAAAAAAGCTTTCAAGCGTTGGCTATAAAGAATGTCTGAGCCGTCAATTGCAACATAGTGCCAGTGTCTCTACTCAAGGCGCTCCAATTCTGATTAAAGAGTATCCCCCTTTAGAAAGTCGCGAACCAATGGGTCGAGTTTTATTAGTTGGTGGCATTCATGGCGATGAGTATTCTTCTGTCAGTGTCACTTTTAAATGGCTAAAGACATTGGATAAATATCATTCGGGTTTATTTCATTGGCGAATTTCTCCTTTGATGAATCCTGATGGTTTATTAAAGAAAAAATCGACTCGCACCAATGCCAATGGTGTAGATCTTAATCGCAATTTCCCGACACATGACTGGAAAGAAAAATCAAAATATTACTGGGAAGTTAAAACCAGTAAAAACCCCAGGCGTTATCCTGGTCCTGAACCTTTGAGTGAATCCGAGAGTCGTTGGTTCTATGATGAAATTAATAACTTTAAACCTGACATTATTATTGCTGTTCACGCGCCCCACGGCATCGTTGATTTTAATCACAATGGCCACACCTATGCACCAGATAAACTTGGCCGATTGCATTTGAATCTACTTGGAACCTATCCAGGTTCTCTGGGCAATTTTGCCGGCATGCAACGACGTATTCCCGTACTCACTATTGAACTCAAGCACGCTGGGATTATGCCAAGTCCGGGCGAAATAAATGATATATGGGTAGATATGGTTAGATGGTTAAAACAAAATATGCCAGAGGAGAATGACACCGAACCTGTGGATCTGGAACAAGAATTACGTCTGGCCCTGGGTGATCAGACCTTGGGTGATAATGCTCGGGGTGATGAAAAAATATCAAAAGATAATGACGTTTTAAACTGAACCCTCAAATATGATTCGCCAGTTTCCATCTTCTTCCATTTTCCAGTATTGACGCTTTCGATAAGCGCGCTTAAAACTATCGCTGGAATAATTCTGCATAAAGGTAATAACCATAATAGGAGCGGTACCGTTTGGGTAAACGAAAATACTCGTATTGTCCAGGTTCACCTTGATAAACCTTTTAGATGGATTTACACGGCGCTTGTGCCTGGCCCAACTTTCATAGTTTTTGCCAAGACCTTCATAGTCTTTGGAGTAATGACTTAGATATAACTCAGCATCGCGACTTTCCCAATCTTTTCGCCATTGTTCAAGATAGCTATAAAAATCTTTCTGTCGCTTCTGCCATTCGTCTTTAGTCTCCCATTTGATTTCTCTCGCAAGAATTACTGGGGTCGTCTGACCCACATCAACATAAGGAGCCAGGCTCTTTAAATCATCATTACTGATGATGACACAACCATCACTATCATCTGGTGGCCGTGAAAAAATTTCACTAGGAGTCCCATGTAACCAAATACCTGTGCCAGTTCGGCCATTGCGTCTATCCCAAATATTTGGATAATTGAGAGGAAATGCACCATCACCATAGAGATCTGGCAATACATCGGACTCGATAAAACGAGTAACAAAATAAACACCTAAAGGCGTTTTTTGATCGCCTTCAAATATTTTACCAGCACCATTTTTACCAATCGTGATATAAAAATCTTCTACATAGACTGGTATGCCACCCTGATTTTTGTATAAGAACATACGATGTCGAGATTGATCAACAACGAGCACATAATCCTGTTTATCAGATAATTTAATTATTGAGGAAGGTATCAGTGTTTTATCAATTGGAGATTTGTAATAATTCCACCGTGCCAGTATTTCGTCACGTAAAGCGTTAATTTTCTCACTATCTACATTATATGAATTTCCAAAATCTGTTATGCGTTGGTTTTTTGCCATCATTAAATCTGCATAAACCAGTTGGGCTAAACCAAATTTTGGATTGATGCTTTTCAATATTTCGAGTTCTATCAAGGCTTCATCTATTCTTGATTGTCCTATGTTCTCCAGGGCAGACATCAACAGATTTTCTGACTGGGTGGAGAGGCTCTCCTTCGTACTCTGAAACTTCTGTTGCTCCCTTGCTTCTGCTATCTGCAACGATACAAGTAACATCAGAATTGAGTATATGGTGGTTTTTAGTATTTTCATCAGCACTTAACTAATTAACTGGATTCTTCTTTTGAGATCAACCAGGCTCCATCGACTTTATTCAATAGTAATTGTTTGTTGACTTGATCTTTATAGCTATCAGATTGATAAGTTTGCACAAATCTGACCATAGCCAGATCCTGGCTTAGTATCTCAATCCTTACATTATCGAGGATAACTTTGATGTACCTGGGTTTACTTAAACGTATACGACGTTGTTCCTGCCATTTAGAACGGCTTAATTTATTTGGCGGGACGAACTTTGCTGAATAGCTTTTGACGTAATTATCTACATCTTTAGCCGACCATGCATTGGCCCAGCTGTTTACAGCGGTTCTCACTTCTTTACGTGCGGCTTCCTTATCAAAAGGAGGTTCCAGAATAGTTGTTGGTTCAGGCTCGAATTTGGCCAGTGCAGGTTCAGATTTTATTTTAGTTTTATCACTTGTAACTTCTGTTTTTTGAGCTACGACGACTGCTGGTCCCGGAGCTGAGATTAAATCACTTATCATGGAGAGCTTTTCTTTTGTCTCCTGGTTATTAGAATCAAGTTTCAAGGCATTGTTATAGGCCTGCGAGGCCATTTTTGCATAGATATCACCCAGATTTTCATGTGCTGTGGCATAACTGGGGTGAGTATTGATAGCCATACGCAAAGCTTCTTCAGCTTTGTCATAATCACCACTGGCTGCATAGACTACAGCCAGATTATTATATGGTTCGGGCAATTCCGGATGCTTCTCGGTTAAGCCAATAAAAACTGCTTCTGATTCCTTGAGTCTGTCCATCCTGGCGAGGATTAATCCTTTTAAGAACAAGGTTTGAATTTCATCCGGGTTCTCAGCCAGTTGTTCTTCTGCTAATACAAGGGCTTTCTTAAAAGAGCCTTGCTGTATCAAGCGTTGTATTTCCTCATTACCAGCTATAGCTGATGTGACAAGGATGCTGGACAAGATGATGATGGATAATAATTTAATTTTGATATACATTTTTGTCTGTTTATTCAAGTCTTTTCATAAATCATTAATTATATGGAGGCTCAAACCCCTGCGTATTCTAAGGATTCTAATACAGTAACGCAATTTGATTGCTCCAAATTACCCGGTATTTTTTGAATAAAAACAATGGTCAGCTCTATTTGATTCTGTTAGATCGTCGCTGCCATTTACGTAATAACAGTACTCTCCATAATATGCGAATGGTCACGTTGCCGATTGCCGCACTACAAACACCAAGCAGTAGGCAACCGGCCATGAGTGGCTGCCAGATATGGACCAATGTCTCTGTCATCCAGTACATGGAAAATTCGAAGGCGACATTTTGTATGGGTTCGTTTAATAAAACGCTTCCGAGCTTATAGCCAAGATAATAAATCGGTGCGGCGGTAATTGGATTCGTCACCCATACGAAGATGACAGATAAAGGCAGGTTCATTCTCATAAAAATGGCCGTGGCTGCAGCAAAGACTGTTTGCAATGGTAAGGGCATCATCGCCCAGAATAGTCCGATGGCCACACCACCCGCCGATGAGCGACGTGTCAGATGCCAGATATTAGGGTCATGTAACCAATCGCCAAAATGGCGCAGATGTTTATGTTCCTGAATATGTTTCCTTTCAGGGATAAACCTTTGCAGGTAGGATTTAAGACTCATTCGCTAATTTGCTCAGTTGTTGCTAACTTTCAAGGCGCGACATTATACTCAAAATAGTAGTCCACGATTTAGTTTATTTTATATACCCAAACTATCTAGAAATACGGGTTTCAGAGCCCAGTCAGAAAGTCAGAGCAAGGCGCAACGTACAGTGAATGACTGGTCCTGTAGTCTTATGCCTTGAATATCATGGCTTCTCATCTTGCTGAAAATTACATTTACAGGTAGTTTGGGTATAAATATGTTCAGGGAGAACTTAAGCATATGCGTGCAGGGACGATTGCATTTTTAATCGGCATAGTTATTTTTCTACAAGTTTCAACATTGCCGTCTTTATGGCTGTTTCTTTTCTTGCCCTTAACCTTGTTGGTATTACTCGCTA
>JAKZTI010000141.1:0-6030 GCA_047517145.1 Gammaproteobacteria bacterium | reverse complement strand
TCGCCATAGAGTGCCCTGCGTTCCGAGTGACCAACAATGGCATACTTACACGAAAAATCATTCAACATGTCTGCCGAAATCTCTCCGGTGAATGCGCCAGATTCAAGATGCGACAGATTCTGCGCACCTAGAATTATCTCCGACTTGTTCAGTTTTTCTGCCAGCTCCGCCAAATAGACATAGGGTGGACAGATTGCTATTTCTGCATCACATCCTGCTTCCAGACCACTGCAAACGCCTTCCAGTAAAGTACGAATACTGGCTAGCGAACCATTCATTTTCCAGTTCGCTACAACTAGCGGCCTACGTTGTGTCATTCTATGGTCAAGTCCATGCCAGAAAGGGCGGGAATCTTAATATATTTGAGGGTCTTAGTACACTTTATGTAGTAATGGCAGCGCAAAAAAATACATTAAACTGCCCTTTCCACATCACAATGTCTACAATCTGCCGTCAGCTGACATTTTTCCTTGGCATGTCTGACGATGAGGGCATGATATTGATTAAACAGGCTTATATCCGGTTCAAGCTCAGCCTCGAAGTTCTGACGTAGGTCTTCATAGGGTTCACTCCCATGAATCAGGCGCAGACTGGTAAATAGGCGCCGGGTATAGGTATCTATGACGAATACAGGTCTTGCAAAGGCATAGAGCAGAATATCGTCCGCAGTTTCTGGGCCAACGCCGTTCACCTGCAGCAAGGATGACCGCAAAATTCCTGTATCAAGCTCAGCTAGCTTTGACTCACCCCCATTTTCAGCTATCCACAGACACAGGTTTTTTAATCTTTTGGCCTTGATATTGAAATAGCCGGACGACTTGATGAGTTTGGCCAAGGCTTCATCAGACAATGCCAATATGCCTTCAAGCGATAAACTGTCTGAATGCTTTAGATTTGAAATGGCTTTCTCGACATTGATCCATGACGTGTTTTGCGTGAGTACTGCCCCGACCATCACTTCAAAAGTTGAGTCCGCTGGCCACCAGGTCTGAATTCCGTAAGCTTCAAGCAAGCGCTGGTAGACGGTCATTAACTGCTGCTGTTTCATCGTGAATAACGGAGTTTATCTTCCTCGAGACGTCCTGCGGGATGACTTATTCCTTGCGGGGCTTGCGCCCCTCCCTGCTCGTGCTGGAGATCTGCCTTCGGGTGTTATATTCAGCCATTCATATATTGCATCAAGCTCTTTGTCATCGAGTTCCCTGACTGTTCCCACCCGAGAATTCCGGGGTAAAATAATCGGACCGAAACGAACACGAATCAGGCGACTGACCGTAATCCCCTGAGATTCCCAAAGGCGCTTTACTTCATGGTTACGTCCTTCCATGAGGGTGACGTGATACCAATGATTGGCACCCTCTCCACCAGAATCAACAATATCAGAGAAATGCGCCGGGCCATCTTCAAGCTCCACACCTTCCTGCATTTGCTTGAGCATATCTTCATCAACCTTGCCCACCACACGAACTGCATATTCGCGGTCGATGCACGAGGAAGGATGCATTAAACGATTAGCGAGGTCCCCATCATTGGTGAAAAGCAGTAATCCATAAGTGTTGATGTCCAGGCGGCCGATACTAACCCATCGTGAACCTTTTAAACGTGGCAAATTGCTAAAAACGGTAGCCCTGCCCTCTGTATCTTTTCGCGTACAAATTTCACCTGCGGGTTTATGGTAGGCAATCACTCTTGGTCGGGAATCGGTCTTCCTGGGAAATTTTATCTGTTTTTTATCCAGCTGGACCCGATCATCAGTGGTGATTACATCGCCCAGTTTGGCCAGAGAACCATTGACCATAATGCGTCCGGCCTTGATCCATGACTCTATTTCGCGTCGCGAACCCAGGCCCATACGAGCCAGAACCTTTTGGATACGTTCAGGTGTTTTTGCATCGGACATAATATTGCTACGGCGAGTCTTGTTACTGGAAAATATTGCTGAGGAACTTTTTGATAATTTGGCGATCAACCAAAGGGGACGACGTTATCATCGTCCTTGACAGCATTTTCTTCAGTTTCCGTATCTTCTTCTATTTTAGAAAAAGTGTCGTCCTCGTACATCGCCACTTGTTCATCTGGTCCAGTCTGATGACCCGCCATCGCTGCCTTGACCACCTCATTTTTGGCTTCCTTCTCCAGTTCCTCAAACAAATCAGGATTGATTTGATCAAAGTCCTTTATCTCGGAAAGTGAAGGTAGCTCCGTGAGTTTTATCAGATTGAAATAATCCAGGAACTCTTTGGTTGTTGCTAACAATTCTGGTTTACCGGGAATGTCTCTCTGACCCACAACACGGATCCAGCTACGTTCCTGTAGCGTCCTGATAATATTTGAACTGACACTCACACCCCTGATTTCTTCTATCTCAGCTCGCGTCACAGGCTGACGATAGGCAATGATGGCCAGAGTCTCAAGTAATGCCCTGGAATATCTTGGTGGTCGATCATCAAATAAATGATTTACCCAGTCTGCATAATGACCATTCACCTGCACGCGATAGCCACTGGACACTTCCTTGAGTTCTATACCGCGACCTTCATAGTCCTGCATGATTTGATCGATGGCAGTCTTAATATCTGTTTTTTCTGGTTTGTCTGTCTCTTTTTCGAAGATAGCCAATAACTGACTCACACTCACCGGCTTTTCAGAAACCATCAGTGCGGCTTCAATAATATTTTTTAATTGTTCTGGGTTCATATTCAACTGATTTCAATTCTATTTTTACGATGCTGCCTTGATGTAGATGGGCCCATTGGTCTCATTCTGTACCATTTCTATCAGTGAATCTTTTAATAATTCGAGGATTGCTAACAAGGCAACAATGACACCACCCCGACCTTCTTCTACTGCGAACAGTTCTTTAAAGTCTACAAAGTCATCGGCATTGATCATATCCAGCACCATGGTCATTCGTTCTCGAACAGACAATGCTTCACGTTGAATCCGATGATGTGTGTACATATCTGCTCTGGCAAGCACTTCGGCAAATGCCCTGAGCAATGAATCCATAGAAACATCTGGTTCTTGCTGAGTTGATTTGCGGTCTGGAAATTCGACAATGGTGCCGAATATTTCCCGTTCATATCTTGGCAGGGCATCAATATCTTCCGCAGCCTGTTTGTATCTTTCATATTCCTGCAATCTCCTGACCAGTTCTGCACGAGGGTCATCTTCATCCCTATTTTCGTCAATGGGTCTCGGCAATAACATTCTAGATTTAATCTCGGCCAACATCGCTGCCATCAATAGATATTCACCCGCCAGATCAAGCTGCAGATCTTCCATCAGGTCTATGTAACGCATGTATTGTTCTGTGATCTGGGCAACGGGAATATTCACAATATCCAGGTTTTGTCGTTTGATCAGATACAGTAAAAAATCCAATGGTCCTTCAAATGCTTCAAGAAAAACCTTCAATGCCTCGGGAGGTATATACAAATCCGTAGGAATTTCGGACAAAGGCTCGCCATGTACTACTGCGAAAGGCATTTCTTTTTGATTACCTACAGCCTGATCACGGCCCTGATCCTCAACCTGGGTCTGACTTTCAGACTGATCTTGAGGCCCGTTTTCTGGTAATGGTTTATCTGACATTTATCACTATATTCCTGGCGATAATACGCTAACTGTACTCAAGACCCATCGCTTGCTTCACTTCAACTATGGTCTCTCTGGCAATTTCTCTTGCCGCCTCACATCCATCGCTAATAATACCACGTACCGTCTCGGTATCTTCCTGATATTCCCTGGCCCTTTCACGGATGGGTGACTGTTCTTTTAGAATAGAATCTATCAAAGGTCCCTTGCAATCCAGACAGCCAATGCCCGCTGTCCTACAGCCGGTCTGAACCCAGGCTTTTACTTCATCATTCGAATAAACTTCATGCAGACTCCAGACAGGACATCTATTTGGGTCTCCCGGATCCTCACGACGTACACGATTTGTATCTGTAGGCATCTTTTTTATTTTTTCTTCTACGCTGGCAGGGCGTTCACGTAAGGAAATCGTATTGCCATAGGATTTGGACATCTTTTGTCCATCCAGACCTAATAGTTTTGATTCTGGTGTTAACAATGCCTGTGGCTCAGGCAATATGACTTTGCCACCGCCTTCCAGATAGCCCATTAGACGTTCCCGATCGCCGATACTGATGTTCTGTTGGCCCTCTATCAGTGCGCGAGCTTTTTCAAGCGCCTGACCATCGCCTTGTTCCTGATAATCCTTGCGTAAATCGTTATACAGGCGATTATTTTTTTTACCCATTTTCCTGGCAGCGGCTTCTGCCTTTTCTTCAAATCCTGCTTCTCTGCCGTAGAGGAAATTAAACCGGCGCGCGACTTCGCGGGACAATTCCACATGCGCAACCTGATCTTCACCGACCGGAACATTGCCTGCCTTGTAGATCAAGATATCCGCTGTCTGTAATAAGGGATATCCCAGAAAACCGTAGGTAGTCAGATCCTTGTTACTGAGCTTTACCTGTTGATCCTTGTAGCTCGGCACCCTTTCGAGCCAACTCAGAGGGGTACACATTGACAGCAGTAGATGTAGTTCAGCATGTTCCGGGACACGAGACTGAATAAAAATCTTGGCAGCACCCGGATCAACACCCACGGCTAACCAGTCAATAACCATATCCCAGACGCTTTCTGAGATGACATGTGGATCTTCGTATTCAGTAGTTAACGCATGCCAGTCTGCGACAAAGAAAAAGCATTCATATTCGTTTTGTAGGGTTAGCCAGTTTTTGAGTACACCGTGATAATGGCCAAGATGCAGTTGCCCCGTCGGTCTCATGCCGGACAGAACTCTCTGATTTGCAGTACTACTCAAGAATGAATCCTCATGATTAAAATTCAGGCGCGTAGTATACCTGCTCTTATATACCCAAACTACATGGAAATGTAGTTTGGCTTACAGGCCTATGGCAGAAATATCACCCATCCCTTCACGAACAAGCACCGCCTGACCATCTGCCAGATCCACAACTGTAGTCGCATCCATCCCACAAGCTCCGCCATCGATGACCAGATCAATCTGTCCGCATAATCTATTTGCAATTTCTCCGGGCTCGGTCATTGGGTCATTGTCTCCAGGCAATATCAAACTGGTACTTAGCATCGGCTCACCTAATTCCTCCAGTAAATGGAGGGGGATCTGATTATCAGGGACACGCACCCCTATGGTCTTGCGTTTGGGATGTTGCAATCGACTCGGGACATCCCTTGATGCCACCAATAAAAAAGTGTACGGTCCCGGTGTCGCTGCCTTCATCAGCCGGAACGATGAATTATGCACCTTGGCATAAATGCCTATTTCAGAAAGGTCTCGGCACAGTAAGGTCAAATTATGATTCTTATCCAGCCCCCTTATCCTCTGGATTTTCTCCAAAGCTATTTTATCGCCAATGTGACAGCCCAGGGCATAACAAGAATCCGTGGGGTACACCACGACGCCTCCATTACGCACAATCAAGGCCGCAGACTGGATCAGCCGTTTTTGCGGGTTTTCGGGATGAATTTCAAAAATCTGTGTCATAAACAGTCTTAGCTAAAATAGTCTGGGCCATGTTTTTTCGATATGATTGCGACATTAACCTGACTTTTAAAGAGCGTATATTACCTTTATGAAATTTTTGTTCGACTTTTTTCCAATTCTGGCATTCTTTATCGCCTTTAAAGTAACAGGCGATTCAGAATCGGGGATTTATATAGCTACAGCCGTGTTGATGGCCGCCAGTTTCATACAGATAACCGTCTACTGGATGATGTACAGGCGCTTTGAAAACATGCACCTTATTACACTTGGAGTTGTATTGTTATTCGGTGGGGCCACCTTACTGCTACATGACGAAAAGTTTATTCAATGGAAACCAACGGTCGTGTTATGGATTTTTGCCCTGGTGGCTTTAGCTAGCCAATACATCGGCAAAAAAAATGTGTTTCAAAGAATGATTCAGTATTCAGATGAAAGAATATCTGCGCCTGATGTAATCTGGTTTAGATTGAATATCAGCCTGGTACTTTTTT
>JAKZTI010000140.1:0-8052 GCA_047517145.1 Gammaproteobacteria bacterium | reverse complement strand
GAAAGTCAAAAAGTCCCGCATGGTTTGCTGAAGATTGGTTATAGTTACCAGGAACTAGGTAAAGCCGATGAAGCCAAACTCTGGTACACCGATGTCAAACAGCGCTTCCCTGGTTCTACTGCGTCTCGTCTGGCAAATGATCGTTTAAAACATATCAACGATTCATAAAATAATTACGGTTTATATTTATAGATTTATATTTATTAATTGGCCCTAAAATAGCTTCCAGGCCGACCAACGATCCATTCAATATGTCACAAGCTCCATCAAACAAGGACCAAAGCCATAAGCTGTCCTTAATAATCAATGAAATATTTTTCTCGATCCAGGGAGAAACCAACAGAGCAGGATTGCCTACCGTTTTTATACGCTTAACGGGCTGTCCGCTACGTTGCGTTTATTGCGATACCGAATATGCCTTTCATGCTGGCGACAAAATGACGCTTGCTGAAATTATGGAAACAATTTCTGACTATAAGACTAGGCAAATCACCGTCACCGGCGGAGAACCACTGGCGCAAAAAAATTGTATCCCCTTATTGCAAATGCTTTGTGACTCCGGACGTGATGTTTCATTGGAAACCAGTGGCGCACTGGATATTAAAGATGTTGATAGTCGTGTTGCCAGGATTGTCGATCTGAAAACACCCGCTTCGGGTGAAGTCGATAAGAATCTGTATGACAACTTGCAATACCTGACTGCAAATGATCAAGTTAAGTTTGTTATCTGTGACCGGGAAGACTATAAATGGTCGAAGGAAAAATTGAACGAATATAAAATAAACGAGCAATGTGAAGTGCTTTTCTCAGGAAGTCATGGAGAAATACAAGCCTCGGTGTTGGCTGACTGGATACTTGAAGATCAACTGCCCGTGAGATTACAGATACAATTACACAAATACCTTTGGGGCGACGTCCCGGGAAAATGATACTTGCTAAATAACGCCAAAATAAATCATTCTTGGCAAATAATTCTCGGAAAAATAAACAATGAAAGCGGTCATCCTTCTATCTGGTGGACTTGATTCTGCCACAGTACTAGCCATGGCAAAGGATCAGGGTTATGAATGTTATGCCTTGAGTTTTAACTATGGCCAGAGACATGCCGCTGAGTTAAACGCAGCAACAAAGGTGGCAAATGCATTCAATATTATCGAACATAAAACCATTGATCTGGATCTGACTCAGATTGGCGGTTCGGCACTAACGGACAATAATATCGATGTCCCTGAAACACCCACGGATGGCATCCCAGTGACCTATGTTCCTGCAAGAAATACTATTTTTCTTTCTTATGCGTTAGCCTGGGCAGAAGTGCTGGAAATCAATAATATTTTTATCGGCGTCAATGCCGTTGATTACTCCGGTTACCCTGATTGCCGTCCAGAGTACATTCAAGCCTTCGAGAACCTGGCGAATCTGGCAACCAAAGCCGGCGTTGAAGGCACAAAACTCACAATACACACCCCACTGATCGACCTCAGCAAGGCAGAGATTATTCAACAGGGTAGCAAGCTTGATGTTGATTATGCCCTGACGGTTTCCTGCTATCAGGTAAATGAGCATGGTAAGGCATGTGGTGTGTGTGATTCCTGCAGATTTAGAAAAGAAGGCTTTGAGAACGCAAATATCCTCGATCCAACTTCCTACAAATAACGGCTTTGAAGCTTGAAGCCTGCCTATTCTAAAGACTGCCGCCAGCCTCGGCAATGTGACGGTCTATAACACTCTCAATATCATTCATATCAAGAGTTTTTAAAACATAATCCGCACAACCAATAGCTTTTGCTTTTGCCCTGTCCTCTTCATTTTCAGATGCTGTCAATACAACTACCGGATTGTTATATCCATTATTTCTTAATAGTTGAATAGTGGCAAAGCCATCAAGATCTGGCATATTTAAATCCATAAGTATCAAATCAGGCTGTTCATTGGAGCACAATCCAACGGCTTCTTCTCCACTTGATGCAGTTATGATTTCATATCCTGAATTTGCAAGGACAATCTTGGCAACTTCTAACGTATCCTCGCTGTCATCCACGTATAGGACTTTTTTCATTTTGCTTTCCTCACTCTGTAAATCATGAAACTTACATACTAGAATCGCATTTACAGTATAGGAATATATATCGTTTCTTGCGCTTATTTATTTCTGATCGGGGAATAATCAGTATTTATTTTAGAATTACCAGGGACTTCATGACACTATCTTTCTTTTCACTCTGGTTCTTGCCTTGCCTTTAGTCTTCGTCTTGCCTTTTGACTTTGTTCGAGGTTTCCTGGAATTGTCAGATTTATTTTTCCGCTGTGGTGTTGGTTTATCACCCGCTTCTTTAACACGCGTAATATTTAATTTCTGACCTGCGACCCAGGTTTTTCTTAGATCTGAATAGACCTCTTTGGGCATGCCTTCGGGAAGATCAACAAGGCTATAGTCATCATGAATATCAATACGGCCAATGTTCTTGCTGTCTAATCCAGCTTCGTTTGCGATGGCGCCGACAATATTTCCCGGTTGCACTTCGTGATCATGCCCGACTTCAATACGATAGGTTTCCATCCCTGCCTCAGGCCTTCTTTGTTGTACTTTAGTTTTTGGCGATCTTTTACCTTCTCTGGAATCATCTCTCCTCTTTGATTTGTTTCGCCCTCTTGACTCACTTCTTCCTTTTGCGTCATGAATCTTACGCTCTTTCCTGCTAGCGGGTATCGCCTTCAAGAGTAAGGGTTCTTTTCCCTGGACCAGTTTCGCCAGGGCTGCAGCAATCTCTGTTGCCGGAATATTATGTTCCTGCTGATATTCTTCGATCAGGTTTTGATAAAAACCCAAGCCCTCTCTGGCAAGTGCATCAGTAATATTTTGTTTAAAACGAGCAACTCGCCTGTCGTTGATCATGTCTGTTGATGGTAATTCCATCATTTCAATTTTTTGCCTGGTTGCCTTTTCTATTCTATATAACCAGTGTTTTTCTCTGGGTGTGACAAATAAAATTGCTTCACCCGTTCTTCCTGCGCGAGCCGTGCGCCCTATTCTGTGTATATAGGCTTCAGTCTCATTTGGAACATCATAATTAATCACATGACTGATACGTTCAACATCCAGCCCGCGCGCCGCCACATCGGTGGCAATCAATATATCCAGTTTGCCGGATTTCAATTGCGCAATAGTTCGTTCGCGTTGTTTCTGTTGTAGGTCACCGTTCAGGGCAGTAGCAGAATAACCACGTGCCTGTAATTTCTCTGCCAACTCTACAGTTGAGATTCGAGTACGTACAAAGATGATGACACCGTCTGTATTCTCAGCTTCCATAATTCTTGTCAGGGCATCGAGCTTGTGCGCACCACTGACCATCCAGTAACGTTGACGAATAGTTTCAACGGTGGCGGTTTTATTTTTTATCGTAACTTGTTCAGGATCCTGCAGATGTTTCTTCGCGATCTTACGAATTTCATTTGGCATGGTTGCCGAGAACAATGCGATCTGTCTGCCATCTGGTGATTCTTCCAGCACCCATTCAACATCATCAATAAAACCCATACGCAACATCTCATCGGCTTCATCAAGCACCAAACAATCCAGTTCATCCAGTTTTAAGGTGCCACGCCGCATATGGTCCATGACGCGACCCGGTGTGCCGACCACAACATGTACACCCCGTTTTAAAGGCCTTAATTGTGCGCCGTATTCCTGGCCACCGTAGATAGGCAACACGTGAAACCCTTTGATGTATTTTGCGTAGGTTTGAAATGCTTCCGCAACCTGAATCGCCAGTTCTCTTGTCGGTGTGAGTACCAATACTTGTGGTATTTTCTTTTTCAGGTCGATACGTGACAGTAGTGGCAATGCAAACGCGGCTGTTTTCCCGGTACCGGTTTGTGCCTGGCCGACCAAATCTTTCCCGGCCATTACCAAAGGAATGGTTTGTGACTGAATGGGTGATGGGCTTTCATAACCAACATCTTTGAGCACCTTCATGATGGGCGCGCTCAGGTCCAGGTCATCAAAACTTGCGGGGCTTGCTTCTTCGGTCATCAGGGTATCTACCTTATGTCAGCCACCTGGACTTATCAGGGTAGCTGTGGAAATGGGCGCGTATTGTATACCAAACTACCTGGAAATGTAGGCTTCAGCAAGACGAGAAACAGACACTTGTTTCTTTCTAATATCTTGAACTAGACTGAATAAACAGTGACATTGATCCTTCTCGGAAATATCTCTGAGAAGCAGAGGTTAGACTAGATATCCCTGACCCTTAGAGGAATCTCAGCTCTGGCAATCTGCGTGGTCTCTGTCAGTCTTACATAAGTGTGATACAGCGATCTAATTTCACGAACATAAATAACCGCCTGTCCGCAACGACATAAGCGCATGACCTCGCCTTCTTTAGTATAAGGTTTAGATAATGCCAACATGGCCTTCTCAACATTACCAAACCATCGATCACTATCCAGTCCCATTTTTCCAGCTAATGCTCGCGCATTTTTTACTCTGGTAAATCCAGCGTTATATGAGGCCAGAGTGAACCATGTTTTATCTTCGAGCGGTAATTCCTGCTCAAATTGATCGCGTAGAATTTTCATATATTTTACGCCAGCGCCGATGTTAATTTTCGGATTATACAAATCCTCTACACCGAGTTCCACGGCCGTTGCTGGCATGATCTGCATTAGACCCTCCGCACCTGCATAGGAAACAGCTTCAGGATCGAAATGACTTTCCTGATACATTTGTGCAGCTATTAAGCGCCAATCGAAACTATGTTGCTCAGCATTGACCTTAAGCAGTTCATCATATGGTGAAAGTCTGTCCACGTGTGCGATCAATTTCGATTCGTCTTTTATATTTTTTGGTCGTGACAGGTACTTACTGTAGAGCATATTGTAAGTATCACGACGGTACTCTTTTGCTATATAGTCATTCACTGCAGCCAAAAGTTTGTGATCGCTTACTCTCACTGCCCATGAATGTGCAACTGGTTCGCTAAGTGTGAACAATGCTTTTAAACCATATTGACGAGTTAATTCTGCCTTGACCTGGTGACTACCCAGGATGGTTAAATCATGCATTGCATGTGAAACGCGGTACAGGGTTTCTTCTGTGTTGACACCTTCGCCAGTGTCAACAATATCAAAGTTGATACCTCGCCGTTGTATCCCCTGCAGAAAATCTCGATAAGGACTTTCAGGCGCCAATGCTATTCTTCTACCTTCAAGGTCTCTGATATCGACAAGACTGTTTTCTGTATCACGACCAATGATGACAGGCGCTGAATAATCATAGGCAGCAGTCATCTTGATATTTTCATCATTCAAACTGTTTTCAGGTAATGATGCTGCAATAATATCACCGTCACCACTGAGTAATAATTCACGCATCTGTTCATGTGAATTGGCCAACACAACATCAACACTCAATCGTTTTGATTCGGCGAATCTTTTGATGAAACTATATTCAAAACCATGCATCTTGCCATTATTAAAAAAGTAGTTGCCTGGACTTTGGTAGGTGATGACTCTCAGAATTTTTCGTTCCTGGATCTTCGGCAAATCTTCCAAGCGCACATCTGCAATGATCATCGACAGATGATTTTTATTTAAATATTCATCCAGACGGTTTTGCAGCGTCTCTGCATTTGACCGCACTGCCCATGCACGTGATTCAGCTTTTGAAAAATCAAATGCAACATTCACTTCTGGATGTTTGGGCAGGTATGCCTGAATAAAATCACTTTCAACAATCGTCACGTCATATTCACCAGAAGCAACGCGCATCATAATTTCTTCCATTGTTACGCCTTCTGGAATCGCAACCAGATCCATCGCTGGATTTTCTGGGAGATACTTTTCCAGTATTGACCACGCAGGAGATGATTTCTTTAGTGCAATCTGTCGAACCAGTAAATCTTCTCGTCGACTGATTTGAGTCGTGTCGGTCCGCACCACGACCTGTTGCGTTGATGTCCCCCAGGAATAGGTGAAGCTGATTTGATCCGACAGACCTGATGCAAGAGACTCACCATGACCGACAATGATGTCTCCACGATCTTCGATCAGTGAGGGCATCAGTTGCCAATTTTCCTCGACGGCAATCCACTCTGTGGCAAGCTGATTCTCAAGAGCAAACTGTTCAACCAGATCACGTTCTTTCTGTGTTATTGACGAGTCTTGATTATCTAAACCCTGATAAAGCACGCGTAATGAGCCTGTCTTTGTCAGCTCAATTCCAGATGTGTGCTGAGCTTCGGCGGCGAAACTGGAGGAAAGCGGGGCAATGACCAGTACTAAACTGATAGCCGTCGATACAAAACCTTGAGTTATGGACAGTACCTTTAACGATTCTGCCTTTACTAAATCAAACACCCGTCTGATACTTCCTCATTTACCGGTATGCAGCTATCCCGATTGGGCGCAACTATACACGTTATTTATTTATTCATCTATATCTTGTGGTTCTAAATCCTGGAACTGCTACATCTAGTTTTGTGCGACGCACCAAGGCGTGCACACTAACATAGCTGTTGTTGCGCCGCAATATAATCAAGAGAAACGGATTGTTTCAGATTGGAGTGCTAATGAATGGTTCCAAATTGAAGAGATGAAGGCTGCGTAGGGTATGCTAAAAGAATTCAGTCTTATTGTATAAATACGATAGTAATCACTTACTTTATTTTGTGGCTTTGTCGCAGATCAAGCAAGCGCTCCGGTGTGCCGATATCCTGCCATCGACCTTTATAATGGCTCCCCGACAACCGCCCCTGTGAGGACGCTTGTCGCAGTATCGGAGCCAACGGCGTACTGCCTGAAGAGCAGTCTTTAAAAAACTCAGGTGTAAAGACACTGATACCACTAAACGTCAGCATGGGCTGACCCTGGTTAATCACCTTTCCATCACTTAGGGCAAAGTCTCCTTTTGCGTTATGTTCAGGATTGTCTACCAGGATAATATGCGTCAAATGATCTGCCTGGTGATTTGGCTGACCATTGGTTCCACCAAAGAGATTCTGAAAAGGAAAGTCTGTCCAGATATCCGCGTTTACCGTAACAAAGGGTTTATCTCCCAAGAGTGGTAATGCCTTGACAATTCCCCCTGCTGTTTCCAGGGGCTGATCTCCTTCTGCTGAATAGGCAATGTTTGCGCCCAGTGCTTTTCCATCTTTGAGATAAGCCTCTATTTGTTCGCCAAAAAACGCATGGTTAATAACAATATCCACGATTCCTGCCTGCACAAGATTTTCGACATGATATTGGATCAGGGGTTTGCCATTGACCTCTAACATTGATTTAGGCATTTTGTCAGTCAATGGTCGCATCCGTTCACCGCGACCCGCTGCCAGAATCATGGCACGCATGATTTATTTACCCTCTCAATGGCAGTCATTACCTGGCCCTGAATCAATTTGATAAGACCCTGCAATTCCGGATACTCATCATGGAGATCGACGATGTAAGAAAGGGTCCTTGGAATATCTGCCAGATAAGCTATTTTACCATCACGGTGATAAAGACGCGCAAAGATACCACTGGCCTTAAGATGTCGCTGAACACCCATGAGGTCAAACCAGCGCATAAACTTTGTAGCGTCAACATCTTGATATTCTCCTGCAATCTCTTCAAAAAAATTATTCGCCCACTCCCGGATTTGTTTATCTGGCCATTTGATATAACAATCTTTCAACAACGACACCAGATCATAAGTAAACGGTCCTTCAACGGCATCCTGAAAATCCAGCACGCCAGGGGAACCACCATCCGTGCCATTAAACATTAAATTACGCGAGTGATAATCCCGATGCACAAAGACCCTGGGTTGGGACAGAGCTTGACTCGCCAGTAGTTTGAATACCTCATCAAGCATGGCCTGTATCTCTGCTGTTAAGTCCAGACCGATATGCTCTTGCAACAACCAATCCCTGAACAACTCCATTTCCTGCAAAAGCAAACTCTCATCATAGGCAGGTAAATTTTTTGTATCAGCTTGCTGTTGCATCAGTACAAGCTCCTGCGTCGCCGCCTGATATAGACCATCAGCACTTCCTACAGTGAGTGCATCGA
>JAKZTI010000139.1:0-4457 GCA_047517145.1 Gammaproteobacteria bacterium | reverse complement strand
ATCAAGACCAGTCGTACCTATCACCATACTCTTGCCAGCTGCACGACATTTTTCAAGATTATCTGTGAATGATGTAGCCACTGTAAAATCTATCAGCACATCAAACTGATCGGTAACTTTAGTAATATCATCCGTGATCGCAACACCAATATGGCCAATTCCCGCTTGCTCTCCAGCGTCAACACCAATCAAGGAAGAGCCACTATACTCAATAGCAGCCCCTATTTCGAGATTGTCTGTCTCATTACAAACCTCCAGAATAGTTTTGCCCATTCTGCCCGCTGCACCACAGACCCCAATTTTAATTGCCATGTATATTTCTCTGTCTTATAGAATTCTTAATTATTCTTAACTTGAGACCTTTGCACGAAATAGGTTTTTCGTCAGAGCATAAGGTCTCAACTTGTCATATCGTCAAAAAATTTCTTAACCCCATTCAACCATGAGGAAGCCTGCGGACTATGCTTTGTTCCACCCTCTCCCATGGTACGTTCAAGATCTTTAAGTATCACCTTTTGTTCTTTAGTCAGATTTACTGGTGTCTCCACAACCGCACGACAAAGCAAATCTCCTTTAGAAGAAGAGCGCACTGATCTTACACCCTTACCTCGTAGGCGAAATAATTTTCCACTCTGGGTTTCAGCAGGAATCTTCAGCTTCACACGGCCTCCCAATATTGGCACTTCAAGCTCACCACCCAGTGCTGCTGTTGTATAGCTGATTGGTACATCACAATGGAGATTAGTATCTTCTCTGGTAAAGATCGCATGCTCTTTCACATTCACATGGACATATAAATCACCTGGCGGCCCACCATTTTCTCCCGCTTCACCTTCATTCGAGAGTCGAATACGATCACCATTGTCAACGCCAGGTGGTACCTTCACTGAAATTGTTTTGGTGTCTTTAACTCGGCCTTGTCCCCGACACTGTGTACATGGGTCTTTAATTATTTTTCCCTGTCCACGACATTGCGGACAGGTTTGTTGCAAGGAGAAAAATCCCTGTTGCATGCGTACCTGACCCTGACCTGCGCAGGTAGGACAGGTCGCTGGCGAACTGCCTTTCTTTGCACCTGAGCCGCTGCAGCTATTACATTCGACAAGTTTCGGGATCCTGATTTTGACTGTTGTTCCGGCTACAGCATCTTCCAGGCTTAACACCATGTCATAGCGTAAATCTGCACCACGATACACACGTTGACCACCACCGCCTCGGGCACCACCACCGAAGATGTCACCAAAGACACTATCAAAGATATCACCGACACCTGCATTGCCGGGACCTGAACCAGCACTATTATCAACGCCTGCATGCCCGAACTGATCATAGGCCGCACGCTTACGCTCATCAGACAATATATCGTGGGCTTCTTTTGCTTCCTTGAATTTTTCTTCTGCTGATGCGTTCCCCTCATTCCGATCTGGATGGTGTTTCATCGCCAATCGTCGGTATGCCTTTTTCAATTCAGCATCTGTCGCGTTCCTGGATACGCCGAGCACTTCGTAATAATCTCGTTTCGCCATTTTTATTCTATGTTCTGATCCCGAATCCAATTAACTTTTCAATAAAGTGTATCTTATCAATTTTTTTAAGGAATCTCTGATCAAGTCTGGGTCGAACAGATTGCAAGTTAAAATATTCTGCTTCAAGGCGTGAAACGCGCGTAATAGCAAGGCTATTGCGAAGTTTTAAAACGCAGAAACGGGATATTTTAATCGCAAGATGTCGAGTCATGACTTGATCATAGGTTCCTTAACTATTCATCACGCAAACAAGCCCGAAAGAAAAATTATCTCTTTCGGGCCATGCCGTTGTTACCTTAAACAAACCCCATCTATTTCGATGGGATTCAATGATGATGGTAGCTTACTTATCGTCGTCTTTGACTTCCTCGAACTCGGCATCGACCACGTCATCCTCAGACTCAGCACTGTCTTCGGTTGCGGCACTTTCAGCCTGTCCTTCCTCAGCACTCTGCTTATATACACGTTCGGCTAATTTTCCGGCAATTTCTGTCAGCTTCGTGGTTTTCTCATCAATTGCTTCCTTGCTATCGCCTTTCAATGCTTCTTCAACATCGGCAATCGCGGCTTCAACATCTGTCTTTTCCTGATCTTCAACCTTGTCACCCAGCTCTTCGATAGACTTCCGAGAAGCGTGGATCATATTTTCTGCCATATTGCGAGACTCAACCATTTCCTTGGCCAAACGATCTTCCTCAGCATGAGCTTCAGCATCCTTGATCATTTTTTCAACTTCTTCATCCGAGAGACCACTCGATGCCTTGATGACGATAGACTGTTCCTTGCCCGTTGCCTTATCTTTGGCAGAGACATTCAGAATACCGTTTGCATCAATGTCAAAGCTAACTTCAATCTGTGGAATACCACGCGGTGCCGGTGGAATATCCGCCAGATCGAATCGACCCAGAGATTTATTACCCGTTGCCATTTCACGCTCACCCTGCAAGACATGCACGGTCACAGCACCCTGATTATCCTCCGCAGTAGAAAACACCTGACTGGCATTGGTCGGGATAGTTGTGTTCTTGTCAATTAACCTGGTCATCACACTACCCATGGTTTCGATTCCCAGAGACAATGGTGTGACATCCAGCAACAGAACATCTTTAACATCACCGCCCAATACACCAGCCTGGATCGCTGCACCAACAGCCACAGCTTCATCAGGATTCACATCTTTACGCGGTTCTTTACCAAAGAATTGCTCGACTGTTTCCTGCACCTTAGGCATGCGCGTTTGACCACCGACCAAAATCACATCGGTAATCTCGGAAGTCGTCAAACCCGCATCTTCCAGGGCAATACGACAAGGTTCGACGGTACGATCAACCAGTTCTTCAACCAGTGATTCCAGCTTGGCACGCGTCATCTTGATATTAAGATGTTTTGGACCACTCGCATCTGCCGTTATATATGGCAGATTAATATCTGTTTGCTGAGTTGAAGATAATTCAATCTTGGCCTTTTCTGCAGCTTCCTTAAGCCGTTGCAATGCCAATGGATCATTATGCAGATCAACACCTTGCTCTTTTTTAAATTCATCACAAATGAAATCAATGATGCGTAAATCAAAATCTTCACCACCGAGGAAGGTATCACCGTTGGTCGATAACACCTCAAACTGATGTTCACCATCAATCTCAGCAATTTCAATGATGGATACATCAAAAGTACCACCACCCAGATCGTAAACTGCAATCTTGGCATCACCTTCTTTCTTATCCATACCAAATGCTAATGCTGCAGCCGTTGGTTCATTGATAATGCGCTTAACATCAAGTCCTGCAATTTTGCCAGCATCCTTGGTCGCCTGACGCTGCGAATCATTAAAGTACGCAGGTACGGTCACGACGGCTTCTGTGACTTCTTCACCGAGATAATCTTCTGCCGTCTTCTTCATCTTCATCAATACACGGGCTGAGATTTCTGGAGAAGCCATTTTTTTGCCATTAACTTCAACCCAGGCATCACCATTATCGGCCTTGACAATCTTGTAGGGCACCATATGGATATCTTTCTGCACCTCATCGTCTTCAAAACGACGGCCGATCAAACGCTTGACGGCAAACAAGGTGTTCTCTGGATTTGTAACAGACTGACGTTTGGCGGATTGCCCAACCAGAACCTCGTCACCTTCCGCATAGGCAACGATAGAAGGTGTTGTTCTACCACCTTCACTATTTTCAATCACTTTGGGCTTACCGCCTTCTAGTACTGCGACACAGGAATTTGTCGTTCCAAGGTCAATTCCGATTATTTTACCCATCTTGATGTTCTCCAAAACTGCTATAAATTAATTAAATAATATCTGTAATTCTTTACTGTTGATTCGTATATGTGTCTGTTGCCTGTTTTTTCAAGGGCAGCACAAAAATTATTTCGCCACAATCACCATAGCTGGCCTGATTAAACGTCCATTTAGCTCATATCCCTTCTGCAGCGTAGTGATAACAGTACCTGATTCGGCATCATCCACTTCTTGCATGGTTACGGCTTGATGTTGATCCGGGTTAAATTTATCGCCTTTCTGAGGATCGACTGGATTGACTCCGAATTTCTCTAAAGACGAACAAAACATCCTCATGGTTAGCTCCAGGCCTTCATGTAAACTGCTGATATCGACCGCCTCCCCTGAGGTATCGATCGAGGCATTGATTCCCAATTCCATACTGTCCAATACAGGCAACAGCTCATTAACAAATTTATCCAGGGCATATTTATGCGCATTCTCGACATCCCGAGTGGTACGTTTTCTTACGTTATCCAGTTCCGCCTGTGCACGAACTGCCTTGTCCAGGTTATCTACTGCCGTTGTCTTTAAGGCCTCAATCTGTTCTGAAAGTGATTCGATTGTGACCTCTAGAGTGGTTACTTCGGTATCAGTTTCAGCTGAGACTTCATCTTTCGCTAATTGATCTTCAACTTCCTCAA
>JAKZTI010000138.1:0-8893 GCA_047517145.1 Gammaproteobacteria bacterium | reverse complement strand
GACGCCGCGAAAATAAAAGGCAAGGATGCCCGAGTGGTATCCGTTGGCCCCCAGGTTGTAGATATTGCATAGTGCATAGTGATCACCTTCTATCGATTATTTGATGAATTAATCTTAGCTGAAATAACATTAAATTGATGTGTTTAAAAAAAACAATCATTGAGAAGAAATTTGTACTGGCCTTCTATTAAGATTTTTCCCTAAGCGACATCCTCACCAAGGAAACCTCCAGACTGATGTCCCCAAAGCTGTGCATAAAGTCCGTTTTTAGCAACAAGTGCTGTGTGCGTTCCTTCTTCAATAATGCGTCCTTCATCCAATACCACCAATCGATCCATTGCCGCAATCGTCGATAAACGATGCGCAATCGCGATCACGGTTTTACCACGCATGAGTTTATAGAGATTTCCCCTGATCGCAGCTTCAATTTCAGAATCCAAAGCGGAAGTCGCTTCATCCAGGATCAAGATCGGTGCATCTTTAAGTAATACGCGTGCGATGGCAATACGTTGGCGTTGCCCGCCGGATAGCTTGACTCCCCGTTCACCGACATGCGCATCGTACCCTTGCTGACCACGCACATCACTTAACTCCGGAATAAACTCATGTGCCCTGGCCTGTTGGGCAGCATCTAACATCATCTCTTCCGTCGCATTGGGTCGACCATACATAATATTTTCCCGCACTGATCTATGAAGCAATGAAGTATCCTGGGTGACCACACCAATTTGTTCGCGCAGACTTTCCTGAGTGACTTGTGCAATATCTTGTCCATCAATCAAAATGCGTCCGCCTTCGATATCATAGAAACGCAAAAGTAAATTAACCACGGTTGACTTACCCGCGCCGGAGCGACCAATCAGACCGATTTTCTCACCGGGATTAATCGTTAATGATAACGCGTCAAACAAACCACTGCCTTTCCCATAGTGAAAACAGATCTGATCAAACACGATGTTACCTGCCGTAACTTTCAGGGGTTCAGCAGAGGGTTCATCCAGCACCGTGTACGGCCTGGCAATAGTGTTCATCCCATCTTTCACCGTACCAATATTTTCAAACAGTGCAGAAACTTCCCACATTATCCACTGTGACATACCGAACAATCGCAACACTAAACCAACTGCGGCTGCAATCGCGCCAGTCGTCATTACATCTTGCATCCAGAAACGGATCGATAATCCTGTCACAGCAAGGATCAACAATGAATTAACGATCCAAACTGAGAACACAAAGCCCGTCACCAAGCGCATTTGTTTATATACGGTATCCAGAAAAGACTGCATGCTATCTTGCGCATAACCGGCCTCACGCTTGGCATGTGAAAATAATTTTACCGTCATGATATTGGTATATGTATCAACAATGCGGCCGGTCATGGCGGAACGTGCGTCGGCTTGCTTTGATGCAATCGATTTCAGGCGCGGAACGAAATAAAAAGTTATTAACAAGTAAATGACAAGCCAGACGACCAGCGGCATCATCAAACGCGTGTCCGAACTGGCAACGACAACCACAATGCCGCTGAAATACACAGCGACATACAACAACACATCCAATAGTTTTAACACGGCCTCACGTATCGCCAAAGAGGATTGCATTACCTTGGTCGCAATACGGCCGGCAAACTCATCCTGAAAAAAAGACAGACTCTGTCCAAGTAGATAACGATGTGCCTGCCAACGGATAGACATTGGATAATTGCCAAGCAAGGTTTGATGGATCACCAGGGAATGCAGTGACACAGTTAACGGTAAGGCAACCACCACCATCAATCCCCACCACAACAATTTACTCCCCTCGTCTTGCAAAAAAGTAGCGGGATCACTGACTGTCAACCAGTCCACTAACTTGCCAAGGAATGCAAATAACGAAACTTCCATAATAGCAATCAGCCCGGTCAATATCGCCATCACAATCAGATGCGGTTCAATGCCTCTTGTATAGTGACGACAGAATGCATACAACCCTTTCGGGGGCTGTTTCGGCTCTTCTGGAGGAAAAGGCTTAATCAGTTTTTCAAAAAATGAAAACATAAATTTTGGAAACAAATATTAACAAAAATTCGATGCATGACGCCGGTATCTACCTGACCCCTTTATTTTAACGTATTTCCCTTTATAGTAGTTCTAAAAGTTCTCTGACTCCTTTAATCTATAAGACTTGAATTTTTGCAAATAGATGAAACGTACAAGGAATTGCTATTCTCGTTTGTGATGAAATTAAATTAACGTTCTTAGCATCTTAGGTAATCTTTAGAATTGTCTATCTTTATCTTTTTCGGGTTAATCTTTGCAGCCTTTCTAGTGTGGGTAATACGCTTGCAATTACAACGATCCCGTCGGAATAATCTTTTCTTAAAACCACTACCAACTGACTGGATTCAGATCCTGGAAAATAACGTCTCAATATATTCGCTGCTACCACAAAATCTTAGGGAAGAACTTTATGGACGGATAAATATCTTTCTGGACGAAAAGGAATTCATTGGATGCGCCGGATTACAGATTTCAAACGAGATCCGGATAACAATTGCCGGCAATGCATGTATCCTTCTGCTAAAACGTGATAAACGCTGCTTTCCGAGGTTTACAACAATTCTAATATACCCTGACACCTATGTATCAAAGGAAGTCAAAAGCGATGGATTAATTGTAGTTCACGAAGAAAGTGTTAGGGCCGGTGAGTCTTGGTACCGTGGACCAGTTGTTCTGTCGTGGGCAGATGTGATGCGTGGCTCACTAAATAATAGTGACGGCCACAACGTTGTACTACATGAATTCGCCCATAAGCTGGATGAAGAAAATGAAATTATGAACGGTCTCCCTGTTCTTCGGGATAGTTCCCATTACGCAGAATGGGCAGAAGTACTAAGTAAGGAATTTGATTCACTACTGATTAGAGCAGATCGTGGAACTAACTCAGTGATAGATGCATACGGTGCAGTCTCACCATCAGAATTTTTTGCAGTGGCGACAGAATCCTTTTTCGAAAAACCGTTGCAGATGAAGAATAAACTTCCCGATCTATATCAACAATTTAGAAGATTCTATGACTTAGATCCGGCGGCGTGGCGCAATACGTCTTGATTTAAGAAGCACGGAAAAGTATTAAAAACGTGGAATGATTAGTTTAACTGCGGCACGTTCACACCCCCTAAAACAATCTATAATAAGAAAGAGGAAATGCTTCTAAGGACAACATGAGAGAAGACGATGCCATCTATCTATAAGCGACTTGGTTTACTGTTTCTAGTAAACGTATTCATCCTATCACAAGTGATAGCGGCGCCAATCCACGATGCGGCTGAGGCTGGAGATGTCGAACAGGTAAAACAACTAATTGCGAAAGGTGCCAAGGTTGATGCAAAGAATAAGGATGGAAAAACGCCGCTGAAGCTCTGAACGTCCGCTTTCGCTGGATAGCAGACGTTCAGAATTATTTATGCTCAGATAGTTTAACTAAGTGGGGATTCTTCTTCAGCCGTAACGTCTTCAATAGCATCCTGAATGTGTTGTAATCGGTTCATCACATCATCGATCTCCAGTAGCTCCTGTCTCTCTTCTGATTCCAGGGGCAGGACTTCGGAGTTAAAAAGCACATTAAATTGACTAAAGTCATCAGATAGTGCTTTCACCATCTATGACGATCTCGCTGGGAAGGTGACGTTAAGTATTTATTACGCTTTGAAAAATATAAATTACTTAATCAAAGATTGTACATTGTCAAGACGATAAGCAAATGTAATACGAGGACACGCCGGACAAAAAAAGATAAAACCAGGGCTACCGTGTGTTGTTCTGTAACCATTCTTTGGTGATACTCTCTTACCACAACCATCACATTTAAAAGTGTATTCCCAAACATGATTGGGGTCATAACACCCGTACATAATGCCAATTCTCCTCTTTTGATGTAATTGTCATTTGATCAATATACGACCCCTCTTCACTACTTCTGTATTTCTTCTTTAATCAAAATTCAAATCAATACTTTAATGACATCTTTGATATGCGTGTTAATGACTGATTCACTTGATATGTTGAACAATTGTTCGTATGCCGCATTATTAAATTGATAATGTTGATCAGCATCGAGATAAGATATAACGACGGGTAGTGCATCTGTTATTAGGCGCATCCGCTCTTCACTTCTTTTCAGTGCTTCAATTAGATCAATATCATTTTGCATATCATTCATGCCGCAATCGTCGCCTAAACCAACGTACATTTGTTAGAATCAAACGGTAGAATAATTACGTACGAATATATGTCAATACTGCACTTGGGGTAGGTTTTATGCACACAAAAATGTATGTCGCCTTTTATAGCTTTTAAAAATGTAAGTGCCCTTTAATTTAACGACTAATGATTCAATAACTTACAAAATAGCGTCTCTGATTGACGACCTTGAAGATATTTTTTAATATTTATTAAAGTGGTTAAATGAATTGCCAGAATTAAAATTCTACACCACTGATTCATAACCTATTAAAGAAGTAAATGGATTTGGACGAATGTCCGCTTTCGCTGGAAAGCAGACGTTCAACGACAGAGGACTGAAATCAAAACATCTATTCCCTGATTCAGTGGAATACAAGTAAAAGACCTTCCTACATTACCTTTGCTGGATTTATATTAGCTAGGGCAATACTTACTATTACATCATTAATAAGTTTCCTTATTTATTTATAAGTAAGGCGAGATCATCTTCAATAATATCTCGCCAACTGAAACCCATACCACACCTACAGCTATTATCACTGCTACAGCTGATAATAACATTGCGTAGTATGCAATAACATTTGCCTTGGTTGCCAAGTGTAAAGACTCATCTTCTCGTTTTTCCTGACGGTCGTCTTTTTCTCTTTGTTCTTTTCTTGCTAATCCATCTTCTATTTTTTGCCGTTCTTCTTTTTTACCCATAGTAACCACTATATATCAAATACTATAAAATATTAGCATCCCCTATTGTATGGCATCCAACAAGCAGCCATTATTTATTACTCCCGTTCCTAGGTTTCATGGAGATTCCGCGTTGCTCTTGCATGAGCATTACTATCGAGTTGTTGAGATACCGTAATTGTTCGGCAGGAATGCTATTTTGAACAGTCTTCCGAGCTAATATTCGAATGTCCGCTTTCGTTGGAAAGCGGACATTCGAATACTTATTTGCAACCGTTACTTTTTATACTTCGCTGGAAAAAACAAAGAGTCGGTGTACTTGATTGACTTCTGCCTTTGAAAGAACGCTTCTGTAGTTTGAAGGATTTTTACGAAGACAAGGCGTCGTGCTTTCGAGAACCCGCACACCTACATGGATGTAGGTGGTAGAGCGACGCAGGATGCCAAAGCCGAGAAAGTGCGACAACGTAGTCTTCGTGAAAAGATGAGGATTCTAACTGCACTTGGATTCACCACAATTAAGGCAGGTCAAACACCCATCCATCAAAATCACCGCCTTGGTGCTGCACTTGTGACACAACTTCGCACCATCCGGGAAGTCTTCCGGGGAGCTTTTTTCTGCATCTTTCAGGGTGCTTTCATATTCTGCACGTTTTTCATCTATCAGATTTTTCTGGTGCTCATCGGGACCATCATCTTTCATCATGCCAATCATGCGCAAATGACTTTCCAGGACATCACCAATCTCTGCCACCAATGACGGCATAAACTTGCCACCTTTCTTGAAATAACCGCCGCTGGGATCAAAAACTGAACGTAATTCTTCAACGAGGAAGTTTATATCACCACCTTTTCTAAACACGGCAGAGATAATTCTCGTCAAGGCAACGATCCACTGAAAATGATCCATGTTCTTTGAATTAATAAACATTTCAAAGGGACGCCGTAGTTCATGTTCCGTGCCTGGATTAAGGATAATATCATTCACTGTCACATATAAGGCATGATCAGATAATGGTGTACTGATTTTATAAGTCGAACCCAATAGCATTTCCGGGCGTTCGACCTTTTCATGCATTTGTACAACATTATCCAGGGCTTCTGCTTTTGCTGCTTCCAACTTTTCTTCTTCGGTGCTCTCCTGAGCAACTTCAAAACCGATAATATCTTTTGTAATTTTCGTAACCATTCTATATTTTCTCCACTGGCATTCCTGTCTTAGAACTTGCCGTAGTAGCCCTCCTTTAGTGCATCGAAGAGATTCGCTGCGGTATGTATTTCGCCGTCGTAATCTACTTCTTCATTACCTTTTAGTTCTATGGTTTCACCATTCTCAAGTTCAAATTTATATATCGTTTTTTCCAGATCATCTTCTTTCACCAGCACACCCTGGAAGGCCTCTGGATTAAAGCGGAAAGTCGTACAACCTTTCAAACCTTCATCGTAGGCATATTCGTAAATATGCTTGAATTCATCGAAGGCAAAATCAGTCGGTACATTCGCTGTTTTTGAAATAGAGGAATCGATCCATATCTGCGAAGCTGCCTGGATATCAACGTGCTGTGTCGGCGTCACATCGTCTGCAGCGATAAAGTAATCCGGCAGAGCATTTTCCTCGTCTTCTGAAAATGGCATAGCATTCTCATTCACCAATTCACGATAGGCCAACAACTCAAAAGAGTAGACATCGACTTTTTCCTTGGTCTTTCTGCCTTCACGAATGACATTACGTGAATAGTGATGTGCGAAGCTTGGTTCGATACCATTACTGGCATTATTCGCCAACGACAGAGAGATCGTGCCCGTCGGTGCGATAGAATTATGATGTGTGAAGCGAGCACCTACTTCCTCTAGTTCCTTGACCAGCTCTGGCGCAACCTCAGCAATTCGCTGCATGTATTTACTGTATTTCGCATGCAGAACCTTGCCTTTGACCTTATCGCCAACTGTAAAGCCATCATCCTTCATTTGCGGACGCATGCGTAACATTTCACCAGTGACAGTGAATTCTTCATCCATTATCGGTGCGGCACCTTTTTCTTTGGCCAGATCCAGGGCTTCTTCCCAACCGGTGACAGCCAGTTCACGACTGACTCTTTCTGTGAAGGCAACGGATTTTTCACTACCATATTTCACCTTTAACAGAGTCAGGGTTGAACCCAATCCAAGGAAGCCCATGCCATGACGACGCTTGCGCACAATTTCATCGCGCTGACTATCCAGCGGCAGACCGTTAATTTCAACGACATTATCCAGCATACGGGTAAAGACCTTGACTGCCTTGCGGAATTCTTCCCAATCGAAGCGAGCGCGATCAGTAAAAGGTTCAATCACGAATCGTGTGAGATTGACCGATCCGAGTAAACAGGAACCATAAGGTGGCAAAGGTTGTTCGCCACAAGGATTGGTTGCACGAATATCTTCACAGAACCAGTTGTTATTCATTTCATTTACTTTATCAATGAGAATAAAGCCCGGTTCAGCGTAGTCATAGGTAGATGACATAATGACATCCCATAAACGTTGTGCACGAATCGTCTTATAAATCTTACAGGCCACCAGACCTTCATCGTTAACGATATAGTCTTTGTGAATTGGCCATTCACGCCAAATAACCTGCTCAGGATCATTCACATCAATTGTTTTGCTTTCCCTTTCATTGACGGGGAATGCCAACTTCCAGTCACCATCGTTTTTGACGGCAGTCATAAATTCGTCGGTAATCAACAGGGAAAGATTAAATTGACGCAGACGACCATTTTCACGTTTGGCACGAATAAATTCCATGACATCCGGATGGCCTACATCGAAGGTTGCCATCTGTGCACCACGACGTCCTCCTGCTGAAGAGACGGTGAAACACATCTTGTCGAAGATATCCATGAAGGAAAGTGGACCAGATGTATACGCTCCGGCACCGGAGACATAACCGCCTTTAGGACGCAGTGTTGAAAACTCATAGCCAATCCCACAACCAGCCTTTAATGTCAGACCTGCTTCATGGGTCTTGCCCAGGATGTCGTCCATAGAATCTTCCACCACACCTGAAACAGTACAATTGATTGTCGATGTGGCTGGCTTGTATTTGGTGGCACCGGCATTGGAAATAATACGGCCGGCAGGGATCACACCGCGACGTAATGCCCAGACAAATTTCTGGTACCAGGCCTCTCGTTTTTCTTCGGTTTCTTCGACATCTGCGAGTGCTCGCGCGACACGTATATAGGTGGCATCCATGTCTTTATCAACAGCCGTGCCGTCCTTGGTTACAAGACGATATTTCTTCTCCCAGATGTCCTTTGAGGCAGGTTGAAAAGGCACTTCAACAGCACTGGTTTGGACGATTTCAGCTGGTACTGTATTCATTAAAAATTGTTCCCCTTTTGAACTTCTCAAATTACCCTTGTGTTACCACTTTGGGTAAACATTTCTTATGATTTTTAACATTTTGCGTTGCAGCAAAATACACAACATCTTGTGGTTTACTACCCGACTGAACCACAATATATAGTGGTTTTGAAAACAAAGCAACAACTTAAATTTAATTACTTAAAATTAGTTTCAAAGTGTTTGTTTAATAAAGAGAAATTACGTCTTGAATACCCGAGAAAAGGCTTTTCCCTTAGCTTTTGTGTCCACAACTCAGGTTCAATTTATAGCATTTTCAAAATCGAAATGACACTGCTTTTTTCAGCTATTTTTTGACAAATTTTGCATAGGCTTGCCAGCACTGGATTTCATAAATATGGGCACAAAACTTGCCTGTTTTAATGACTATGAATCGTGATTATCACGAGTATAATTCCGCCCTCAAAATCAAAATAATAAGACCAATATCTATACGATTCATCACATCCAGTCAGCCTGAATGATGCCGCAAAATAATCCTGAAATTTCAAACACCAGTACTAGTTCAGCTGCCGTCGCCATCTGGCTGTTTATCTGCGCAATTATGATCTTCGTCATGGTGGTGCTGGGTGGTGTCACAC
>JAKZTI010000137.1:0-7699 GCA_047517145.1 Gammaproteobacteria bacterium | reverse complement strand
CTCGAGCACCAGCCAGTAAAAGTAACAGGCAGATAAATAGATTACGAAAGGCATTATTCATTAGTTTCTCCGAGTCTCATACAAGGGAGTTTGGGCATAATATTTATTACAGCATACAGGCGACTACTATTCAGTGACAAGAATAATGACGTTGTAGCAAAATGTTTTGCGTTAATTCCTGCACCACATGGCAGGGTTGACCGGGCTACCATTATTCCTTATTTCAAAATAAACACCAGAACGAAGTTGCCCACCGCTATCACCGGCATGTGAGATGACTTCGCCTGGCAGCACCCAGTCTCCGGGTTTTTTCAATAAATTTTGATTATAACCGTACAAGCTCATGTAACCATCACCATGATCAATGATAATCAGCAGTCCCAGATTTCTAAACCAGTCTGCAAAAACGACTTGTCCGCCACTGATCGCCTGTACATCTACGCCGATTTCAGCATTTATGACAACACCCTGCCATTTTAATTTACCGCCTTGTTTGCGGCTCCCAAAGCGAGTTAATAATTTTCCCTTTATTGGCCAATCCAGTTTTCCTTGGAGACTGTTAAAAGGCGGGATGTCTTCAAAAAAAGCTACACTTCCGTGTTCTTCTCTGGCTTGCTCTGCATTGAGTTTTTCCAGAAGATTTTTAGTTTCCTGTTCCTGATGTTGTAATGCCTGTAATTCAAGTCCTTGTTTATCGAGTTCATTCAATAGTTTTGCAAGAATATTTTCTCTTTCTCTTCTTGACCGGGCAATCTCCCTGTTCTTTGCAAGTTGGTGTTCCTTTAGTTTGAGCAAGGCATCATTTTCACGCTTGATGTTTTTTTCCAGTTGAGTGATTGTTTCGATTTCTGTATTGACCGAATTAATTTGCTGTGCCCTGGCCTGGTTGTGATAATCATAATAGGCAAGTGCTCGGCCGACCCTGGCAGGGTCTTCCTGGTTCAGCAATAACTTCATATAGTCATTCTTACCTACCATGTAAGCTGAACGTATCTGTTGAGAAAGTGCCTGTTTCTGTTCAGTCAGTGCTTTTTCGTGAAGTGATTTTTTGTCGTGCAACTTATTCATGCGCTTGCTTCTTTGTTGCAATTGTTTTTCAATTTCTCTGATGTTCAGGGCAATACTGCCAGCAGAAGTTTCATTTATTTTTAATTCAGCTTGCAGGGCGTCCGTTTCAAGACGTGCTTTCTCAATGCTGGTTTTGACATCTTCAATTTGACTTCTTACAGAGTCCAGTTGAGCGGACTCTTCTTCGAAATCTTCGGCATAAAGTGGCAGGCTGGCGAAGCAAATAAAAACAGGCGCAAGCCGAAAACATCTTTGCAGGTAACTATTACAATTGCATAGCGATATCCTGAGAGATGTGGAGGTGGTGATCATTGTAATTTCAGCAAAGGTTTTCCTGTCATTTCCTGAGGTACTTCAAGTCCCATTAAATATAACATTGTGGGGGCGATATCTGACAGCGAGCCCGATAGTCCTGATATGATTTCGGCATCGCGACCAATATAGACAAGGGGTACCAGATTAGTGGTGTGCGCAGTGTGTTGGTCAGATTTTATTTTCTCGGTGGCATAGGCTTTCATTTGTTCAGCATTGCCATGATCAGAAGTGATTAAAATCTCAGCGTTTATCTTTTCTGCAGCTTCAACAACTTTGCCGAGGCAGGTGTCAATTGTCTCAATAGCTTTGATGGTGGCCTGAAAATCACCTGTGTGTCCGACCATATCGGCATTGGCATAGTTACAAATTATGGCATCATATTTGTCACTTTGAATTGCCTCAACTAGCTTATCAGTGATTTCAAAAGCGCTCATTTTCGGTTCCATATTATAGGTACGGACATGGGGCGAGGGCACCAATATCCGATCTTCACCATCAAATGCCTGTTCTTCACCGCCGTTAAAGAAGAAAGTGACATGCGCATACTTTTCCGTTTCTGCAATACGCAATTGTTTCAGGCCAAGTTCAGAAATGTACTGGCCAAAGACATTGTCCAGACTCTTGGGAGTGAATGCGACAGGGAACTCGTAACTATACTTGTACTCAGTCAAGCTGATAAAGGTATCAAGCCTGGGAATATTCTCTCTTGGGAAGCTTTGGAAATCCTCTTTAGTGAAGGCGCGGGCCAGTTGTCTGGCTCGATCGGCACGATAATTCGCAAAAACAATGACATCACCGTCTTCCACCTGAACAGGAGGTTCACCGTGTTTGGTAATGGCCGTGGCACTGACAAATTCATCAGTCTCCCCCCTGGCATAAGCCATATCCACCGCAATAAATGGATCCTCCGATCGATATTCAGCTTTCCCCTGACTAATAAGATCATAGGCATGTTGGGTTCTGTCCCAGTGTTTATTTCTATCCATGGCATAGAACCTGCCAATGATGCTGGCAAAACGTCCTCTTCCCAATTCTTTCATTTTTAACTGGGCCAGAAAGATATTTTCTTCCGCACTTTTGGGAGGTGTGTCGCGACCATCCAGAAAGGCATGTAGATAAATATTTTCAACGCCAAATTGAGTTGCCAGTTCCATTAGTTTGAAAATATGTTCCTGATGACTATGCACACCACCGGGTGAGAGCAAGCCCAGAATGTGTACAGCCTTGTTATTTTGAGTTACTCGATTGAAGGCGCTGTTAAGTATCTCGTTTCTGAAGAAGGAGCCATCCTCAATGGCACGTGTAATTCTCGAAAATTCCTGATCGACTAAACGACCCGAACCAATGGTCATATGACCTACTTCTGAATTGCCCATTTGCTGTGAAGGCAGACCGACATCTGTTCCTGACGCCTGGATTAGAGTGCGTGGACATTCAAGCCACAGTTTTTCCCAAACAGGCTTTTTTGCACTGTAGATTGCGTTATAGACGGTATTATCTGTGTATCCCCAACCGTCCAGAACAATCAGAATGAGCGGTTTGATTGATGGCTGCATCTACAGATTCGTTCGCTTTGTATTACTTAACATCGTAAAAAAAGGTAAGCACAGTTCAAATTTATATCGGTGGAAGAATTTCAAGAGAGCCAGAGGCATATGATGGGCTGCAATTTGGTTGCTGAATTCAAGGTGAATTGCGTCTCATGTCCATTCATTTCGGTGAATTTTAGCACACAAAAGTTAGATACTTAACATAGACTGTTTGAGGACTGGAAGCGGCCAGAAACGATCATGATTTCCGGGTCAGATATTTGTTATCAATGCGATTTATACCCAAACTACATTTCCAAGTAGTTTGGGTATGACGTATCATGCACGCCTCATAATCAGGTTCTGTAGAGGAAAAAAGTTAAAATATTATGGAAAAACTTCCGGAATTTATCGCTAATCATTTATTTCTGGTTTCGCTGTTTGTGGCGATATCATCGCTTCTGTTCTGGAACATATTTTTCAGTGCCATGGGCGCATCTCAAATAGTCCCCGCTGAAGTTACAAGCCTGATAAACCATGAAGATGCAGAGCTTCTGGATATACGTAGTGCTAAGGATTTCGAAAAGGGGCATATTATTAACGCGGTCAATATAGATATGGCAACATTAGGTGATCGAGAAAAAGAGCTGAATAAATACAAGGATAAAACAGTTGTTATTTGTTGTGCCCAGGGTCAGGAGTCAATACGTGTTGCACGAAATTTAAAAACGAAGGGATTTGAAAAACTTTATTCTTTAAAGGGTGGTATCAGCGCGTGGCAAAATGCCAACTTGCCTTTGACGAAAGGAAAGGCTTAATGATGGTGAATAACATTTAGAGGATTTATTTTAATGGCTGAAGAAGATACTAATACTGAGTCAGGTGCCGAAGAGGTGAAGCAGGGCGAGTTTGCCCCACAAAAAATATACATCAAGGATTTGTCTTTCGAGACGCCACATTCACCGGAAATATTTACCGAAGAATGGAAACCTGCAGTAAATATGAATCTTGGCAGTGAGGCTCGGCCCTTAGGTGACAAACTCTATGAAGTTGTCTTGACCGTTACTGTGACCGTCACCATGGAAGAGAAAACCGCGTATCTGGTTGAGGCGCATCAGGCAGGTATTTTTCACATTGATGGCTTTCCTGAAGAAGTTGTTGGGCGCATGGTGGCAACTGTCTGCCCTAATATCCTTTTTCCTTTTGCACGTGAACATGTCGCGGATCTGATTACACGGGGTGGTTTTCCACAACTTTTACTTGCACCTGTCAATTTCGAAGCCTTATATCAACAGCAGCAAATGCAAGAGCAAGGCTCGGCGGCATCTGCTGAAACAGAAACGAAGCATTAAGCTGAATAAAAATCATGCAACATGATTTGCTGCGATAAAATCTTGAATCTGACAATGAGTACAGGAAGATAATGCAAAAGCCGATACTTGTTGTTGGTGCGGGTTCCTGGGGAACTGCCCTGGCAATGGTGCTAGCTGGTAATGGCCATTCTGTTTTTCTCTGGGGACGTGATAGTTCACACATTGAAGAGTTAAAGGCTCAGGGTTGTAACAAGCGTTATCTGCCAGATGTAAATTTTCCAGAAGGTCTTTTGCCAGTTGATGATCTTGAGTCTTGCCTCAGTGAATGCAAGGAGATAGTACTTGCTGTTCCTTGTACAGGGCTGCGAAGTGTTCTTGATATCATTGATCAGCAGGGGAATGACAATCTAAAGTTATGTCTCACCAGCAAAGGTCTGGAAGTTGGCACACAATATCTGAATCATAAGGTCGTTGATGAGTGTCTTGGAGATAAGGCCAGCACCGTCGTATTGTCAGGCCCCTCTTTTGCGAAGGAAGTCGCTGCAGGTCTGCCGACTGCCGTCACAATTGCTGGCAGCGATTTAGAAATAGCCGCCCTGTTTGCCGATAAATTCCACAATGAAGTTTTCAGAACCTACACACACGACGATATCATCGGTGTAGAGATAGGTGGCGCAGTAAAGAATGTTATGGCGATTGCAGCTGGTATCGCAGATGGTTTAGGTTTTGGTGCTAATACCCGTGCAGCTTTAATCACAAGAGGTCTCGCAGAAATTATCAGGCTTGGTGTTGTCATGGGTGGCCGCCAGGATACATTTATGGGGCTGACTGGTCTGGGCGACTTGATACTGACCTGTACTGATGATCAGTCTCGTAATCGTAGATTCGGTCTTGAGCTAGCCAAAGGATCCACGGTATTAGATGCCTGTGAAAATATTGGTCAGGCGATTGAAGGAATGAAGACCTCACAGGAGGTATATCAGCTGGCCTTAAAAAATAATATCGAAATGCCTATTACCCAGCAAGTTTGCAAGGTATTGAATGGCGAGGTATTACCGAGTGATGCGGTTAAGGCTTTACTAATGCGTGATCAAAGGCAGGAACTAGATTAAGAAATCATTTTGTTTCCACGCCTCATAAACGAATATTGCTGCCGCATTAGAAAGATTAAGGCTGCGACTATCGGGGAGCATAGGTAATCGCAAGATGTTACTGTCTGGTAGTTCGTCGAGTAGTGACTGGGGTAGACCTCTAGTTTCAGGTCCAAATAATAATGCGACATTGTCGGGATATTCGGCTTCAGAGTATAAGGTCTTTCCCCGCGTAGAAATGGCATACATCTTTTCAGGTTTGATACACTCAGTAAAAGCATTCAGAGAATCGTGTTCGTGAACATCAGCCCATTCATGATAATCGAGACCTGCACGCAATAGTTTGGCATCATCTAGTTGAAATCCAAGAGGATGGAGCAGATGTAATCGTGCCCCGGTATTGGCACATAATCGTATAATATTACCAGTATTAGGCGGTATTTCCGGCTCGTATAAAACAATATGAATCATGAAGATTGCCTCTGGATGAAAGAGTAAATGGTTAAAAAATTAAATAATAAGCTAGCGATAGACTTTTGTGGGATGAAATTTAATTCACCACAGGTGCTTCTGTCCGGTTGTGTCGGTTTTGGTGAAGAATATACACGTGTGAATGGCTTTTCCAATACCGATGTTGGCGCTATTTGCCTGAAAGGCACAACATTAGAACCACGTTTGGGCAATGCACCGCACCGGGTGATGGAAACTCCTATGGGCATGTTGAATGCTATTGGCCTGCAGAATCCGGGCTCTGCTGTGGTGGTCGATGAATATTTGCCTAATCTGGATTTTGCGGAAACACGGTTTATCACCAATCTGTCAGGCTCCACGGTTGAAGAGTATGAAGCGGTCACGCGGATATTTGATGATTCACCGATAGATGCCATGGAGATCAATATTTCCTGCCCCAATGTTAAGGAAGGGGGTGTGGAGTTTGGCAATGATCCGGATATGTCGGCTCGAGTCGTTGAAGTTTGTCGCCGAGCAACAGATAAACCAATTATTACCAAGCTATCTCCAAACCAGACAGACATCGCCGAAAATGCACGGCGTTGTATCGAAGCAGGCACGGATGGACTGGCGGTCATCAATACACTTATGGGCATGGCAATCGATATTGAGAAACGTCAGCCTGTCATTGGTAATAATCAAGGCGGGCTGTCCGGGCCAGCTATAAAACCAATCGCCTTGCTCATGGTGCATAAGGTTTATCAAGTGAGTAAACAACATAATGTGCCGATCATCGGCCAAGGTGGAATTACCACAGCGATTGATGCCCTGGAGTTTATTATCGCAGGTGCTGCCGCAGTGGGTATTGGCACAGCACTCTTCTACGACCCATTAATATGCCCGAAGATTAACCAGGGCATAGTGGATTATCTGGATGAACATAACATTGAAAATGTTTCTGATCTTGTGGGGACGCTCGAATTACATAATAACTAGCGACGGTTAGTGCTGAAAGCAATGTGATGGATACTTGCCGTCTAAAATATCGAGTCGTCACAATAATCGTTTAAGAAATATTTTCATCTCCTTGGCAGCCTGGATGTCTCCTTTGTTTTCGGCTGTTTCGATTCCCTGCTGGTATGCCTTGATGGCTTCATCATTATTACCGGCACTGGCCAATGCCTTACCATAAAGTTTCCAGGCAGCGGAATATTCAGGATCGTGTTTCAAAGCTAACGCCAGATGTTCAATTGCCTTTTTGTAGTCTTTCGAATTTAGATAAGCATTGCCTAAACCAAAACGTATCAGGGCATTATCCTGTCCTTGTTCCAGCATTGATTGGAAATTGGAGATTATCTGATCAGACATATACCAAACTACTTGCTACGTTGACCAATGAATAATGCCTCATTACGAAAACCGGACTCTGTATCACCTATTGTCCCTTCTTCTCTATAAACAATAGTATCCAGATCTTTGCATAAATCTAATAATTCGTTTTTACCCAACCTATATTTTTCGCTGGAAGGTCCAATATCCTGTACGCGAGTTTTTGTGAATGTCTGATAGAACAGCAGGCCATTTTCACGAAGAGCAGAAATGATGTTCGGCATGATCTGTCGATCAAGAAAGTGGCTGACGACAATCACATCAAAGGAATTCTCTTCAGGCGGACTAGTGGTAACATCTCTCACTTCAGTTTTGATATCCAGATTCATGGAGTTGGAAATTTCTTTCAGTTTTTCAACGGCTATGGATGAGATATCCCATGCGTGGGATTCCATATTATGTTGTGCGAGAAATAATGCATTTGCACCAAAGCCAGAGGCAAGGTCTAGCGATTTACCTTGAGCAGGCAGAAGATGGTGAAACTTTTTTAAAATGTAAGCAGGTAAAAAATCTTCGGATAATTTTTTTGAATCATAGATCGCAT
>JAKZTI010000136.1:0-2995 GCA_047517145.1 Gammaproteobacteria bacterium | reverse complement strand
CCTTTTGATATTGCATTACGCCGCTTCAAACGCACTTGTGAAAAATCAGGCATCCTTGCCGATGTCCACAAGCGTGAGTTTTATGAAAAGCCAACGCAAGTAAGAAAGCGTAAAGCTGCTGCTGCTGTAAAGCGTCATCAGAAAAAGGTCTCGAAAGAATTAAACAGACGCGTACGCCTTTACTAGAGGCCGTTTGATTTAACCCCTTCCAACACCCCATTAAATTTGCTTAAACCCCTGCCGTGAGCGAGCTCCAACAACGCATCAACGACGATGTCAAAACCGCCATGCGCAATAAAGATAAGGAACGTCTGGGCGTATTACGATTGATCACTGCTGCCTTCAAGCAGAAAGAAGTCGACGAAAGAATTGAGCTGGATGACACCATGGTGCTTGCTATCATGAACAAGATGACCAAGCAAATTCGTGATTCAATTGACCAGTTTGAAAAAGCCGGTCGTGATGACCTCGCCGCAAAGGAAGCTTTCGAACTAAAAATCATTCAGGAATACCTTCCCGAACAACTGACAGAAGATGAAATCGGCCAAATCATTGCTGAGTGCGTTAAAGCCAGTGGAGCAGAATCGGCCAAAGATATGGGCAAGGTCATGGGTCTCCTGAAACCCCGTATTCAAGGACGCGCAGACATGGGTAAGGTCAGCGGTCTGGTCAAACAACAGCTCAGTTAAACTCTTTTATGTTTTTATGCTTCCTGAGTGGAAGTACCTGATTGTCCATCGCAGTCTGTCAACCTTAAGGCCTGGCCAGATTCCTCGTCCGATTACAGACCCAATTCCTGGCGGGATTTGTTGGTATACTAATTCTGATTATGGCAGGCCTAATCCCTCAACATTTTATTGATGATTTACTCACACGTGTCGACATTGTCGATATCGTTGACAGCTCTGTCGCCCTGAAAAAGGCCGGCAGAGACTTTAAAGCATGCTGTCCATTCCATGATGAAAAATCACCTTCATTTACCGTCAGCCAGAATAAACAGTTCTATCATTGTTTCGGTTGTGGGGCGCATGGGACTGCCATCAGCTTTCTAATGGATTACAACGGCCTGGATTTTATCGAGGCTGTAGAAGAACTGGCCTCGCGCGCTGGTGTGGAAGTCCCGCGAGAAGAAGGTGATTTTAACAAAACCAGCGATAACTCTGAGTTATATGAATTGATGGAACTGGTTGTTCGACATTTCTGTCAGCAACTACGCGAATCTCCTGAAGCCCATCGTGCAGTAGACTATCTTAAACAAAGGGGCCTCTCCGGTGAGCTTGCCAAAGAATTTGAACTAGGCTTTGCACCACCGGGTTGGGATATCCTGCTCAATGCCCTGGGCACCTCCGATGCCGCAAAGCAGCGACTCGCACAAATCGGTATGACGTTGGAGAAAGACAACGGTGGTTATTACGATCGATTTCGAGACAGAATTATTTTTCCGATTCGAGATCAACGAGGTCGGGCAATTGGCTTTGGTGGCAGGGTCTTTGATGACAGCCTGCCGAAATATCTCAATTCTCCGGAGACGCCGATATTTCATAAAGGTCGTGAGTTGTATGGCCTGTTTCAGGCACGGCATCAGATTAAAGACATGGAACGTATTTATATTGTCGAGGGCTATATGGACGTACTGGCATTAGCTCAATATGGAATACGCAATGTCGTTGCCTCGCTTGGCACGGCAGTGACTGAGAATCATCTGGAAAGGCTTTATCGAGTTTGCCCACAAATCATTTTTTGTTTTGATGGTGATAACGCTGGTCAAAAAGCCGCATGGCGCGCCATGGAGATTGCCCTGCCCTTACTCAAAGAAGGTCGGCAAATTCATTTCATGTTTATGCCTGATGGGGAAGATCCAGACACCTTTATACAAAAACACGGTCGTGAAAAATTTGAGGATGCCAGTAATTACGTTCCTCTATCAAATTATCTGATTGAAAAATTCAAGCAGGAAACCCAAATGGATACTCGTGAAGGCATGGGGCAATTGATTGATGGCATCGTACCACTTGTCGGTAAACTTCCTTCGGGTGCATTACGTGAGTTGCTTGTCAAAGATATTGCCAAACTGGCTGATATGAATATCGACAGTCTTAAAAATCTTATTGAACAAAAACAGACTCCCATCAAAAAAACACAGGCTCAACACCTGGTTTCAACATCACAGTATAAAAAGGAGAGCAAAAATCACATTGCTGATGCCATAAGATGGCTACTGCATAACCCGGAATTGGGCATACCCATAGAGTCCAATACCTTAAGCGATATCGAGACTCAGGGCGTGGAATTTCTTCGCGAATTATTAAGCTTGATCCATCAACAACCGGAAATATCTTGTGCCGGGATATTGGAACATTGGCGTGACAGTAAATATGAAGAACGTCTGAATAAACTATCAATCGAAGATTGTCTACTCACTGAGCCGGATGCGATTAAGTCAGAATTTCTGGAAATCATTGAAAAAATAAAACACGATCACCAAAAGCAACTACGCAACATAAACTTACAGAAGTTAGATATCAAAAATCCTGAAGAGGCTCGTAGCATCATTGGCCTCACCCCAGCCAGTAGCTCAGAAGAGTAGATCAAACAGGCATGTGCCAGAAACTATGCTATAATTGAGCGTTTGGGGCAAATGCTTTCCCCTTCATAAACAGTCACTTAGGGTTTTCCAATCAAACAGAAGACTTGTACCAAGTGCATAACCTATAGAGATGAACAGGCCTGACGGCCCCTGGCTAGACACATGAGCGAAGAATTAGAGAAACAAGCTGCCCCAAACAATAAAGAACAGTCCCAGTTGAAAGTATTAATTGCCAAGGGCAAGGAACAGGGCTATCTGACCTATGCCGAGGTGAATGATCACCTGCCCGATGGAATTGTTGATCCGGAACAGATCGAGGACATCATTAATATGATTAATGATATGGGGATAAAGGTATACGAATCTCCACCTGATCTGGACATCATTATGACCGACAGTACTGAAGGT
>JAKZTI010000135.1:0-16866 GCA_047517145.1 Gammaproteobacteria bacterium | reverse complement strand
AGCAAAATCTGTTAGCTCCATTGACAAATCGGTGATATTTCTATCTTTTGCCTGAGATGCGGGTGAGTCAACTTGAATCGAGAAAAATTGAATCCCGGGGATTTCCAGTAATGTCTCAAGTTTTTCAAATGGTACGGCACGAAGATAATTGTTTTCAAACTCCATACGTCCACTCCAGGCAATTCCGATTCGAAGTATTGGATCGTTTCCCGGTTCTTGAAGCCGTTGTTCCCAACGCGCCACATCTTTTTTGTCGGCCTTGAGAATTCCGGAACAGTCAGGAATGGTATCGGGGCGTGTAGAAAATAATCTTGGCAGGTCGGATAGAGTACAGTAGGCGGATGTTAACGGGGTATCTTCCCATTTTGTGTAACTTGAAGAAATCCATGGAATGGAATAAACGTGCAAGTGGTTTACTCCGTATTAAGGACACACGCTGACACCGTTGCGCAACCAGAGGAAAGTAGCGGGAGAATTGGAAACAATCACCATATCCCTGATCTGCAATGAGCAAAATATGTGGAAGGTTTTGTCCTCCGTCCCAATGCGGCATTTTGAATTTGGGAAACATGTTCCGTGTCTTTGGCAAGCTAAATCGCCATTGATACTCCACCCATCCGGCTCGCCATTTGCCATGCATTAACAGAGCATGTGCCAGTTCCATATGGGCCGCAGCAAACTCCGGATTCTGTTTAACAATATTGACTAATAGTTTAGTTGCTGACTTGAAATCTTTTTTTTGATACAAGATTTTGCTTCTATGAAACAGGACATGCACATTATTTTGCTGAGATGGAGGGGGGATCTCATCCAGAACAGCTTCGGCCATCTCGAGCTGCCCGAGCATCATAAGATCCTGTGAGTAGGCAATTGCCAGAGAGTGGATATCGGGCTCTAAATTCGTTGCCCTGGACGAAAACTCGGCGGCCTTATTCAGGTCATTAAGCCGCCGATACACCATCGCACTGAGCTGCAGGATCTTGACATTATCAAGCGAGGCAATGTCAAAGGAATCCACCAGCCTTTGCGCGGTATCCAAATCGCCCGCCTCCAGGAGTTGGTTGAGTTGTTGTTCGGTAGGGTTCATTTTTGCTGACAGTAGTATCAATCCTTAGGTATTAGAAAGGTTTATCCATATGCTCGCGAGCGCGTTGTTTACTTGGACGATAATAGCTGCTCGCCGTTGATTCCAACTTGCGATGTAAGGGATCGCTACCGAACACGCGCATAATGAAACCCACTGGCAAGAAAATGCCAAAGAAGACGATGAGTAGAAGCACACGGCTCACAAGCCAGGCAGTGAGTCGTATACATTGTTGAAGGACATTTTTATCAAGTTCGGATGTTTCGTGTGGCATGATGTGTTTCCCGCTAAGCAGATCAATCGAGTTCAAATTCGTCTTTCCAGCTATCGTCTTTCTCGATTACAGGCTGGTTTTCTTTTTTCATCAGGAAGTTTTCGATGACTAGATAATCCATTTCGGTTCGCATGAAGCAGCGATAAGCATCTTCAGGTGTGCAGACAATTGGTTCGCCACGTACGTTGAAAGAGGTATTAACAACAACGGGGCAACCAGTAATATCATTAAACGCACTAATCAGCGCATGATAACGTGGATTGGTTTCTTCGTGCACGGTTTGGATACGCGCAGAATAATCGACGTGTGTAATCGACGGTAGTTCCGAACGGACCAGCTTAAGCTTGTCGATACCAAACAGGTCTTTAGCTTCTTCCGTAGTGTCGATGCAGATTTTCTTTTGTACTGGTGCAACGATCAACATATAAGGGCTGGGTGAGTTCTGTTCAAACCATTCAGAAACCTTTTCTGCCAAAACAGAAGGGGCAAATGGACGGAACGACTCACGATACTTGATCTTAAGATTCATAATAGCTTGCATTTTCTTGCTACGCGGATCGCCGATGATCGAACGACCACCCAATGCGCGTGGACCAAATTCCATACGACCCTGGAACCAACCGATAACGTATTCTTTATCAAGGATCTGAGCTAGCGCTGGTATCAACTCTGCATCTTCTAGTTTGTGGTAAACAGCACCTGCCTCATCTAGTCGTTTTTGAATATCGTCATTCTCGAATTTAGGGCCAAGGTAAGAACCGGCCATGCCATCAATCTTGCTACTATCTATGGTGCGCGGCTGATTCTGGTTCTGATGCCAGTAAGCCAACGCAGCACCAAGCGCACCTCCAGCATCACCTGCTGCTGGCTGAATCCACAAGTCTTTGAATGGGCCTTTGCGCAGTAGTTCGCCGTTGGCAACGCAGTTTAGTGCCACACCTCCTGATAAACAAATGGCGTCAACATCCAGTTCTTTCTTAATGGAGTTACTCAGTTTTAATACTACTTCTTCGGTAACCATCTGGATGGAAGCAGCCAGGTCCATTTCCCGCTGGGTTATCTCAGATTCAGGCGTACGTGGCGGGCCGCCAAACAGTTTGTCGAATTTTTGACTCGTCATGGTCAAACCCGTGGCGTAGTTGAAGTAGTCCATATCAATATGAAAGGAACCGTCTTCTTTTATGCCAATCAAGTTTTCTTTGATCAGATCTACATACTTGGGTTCGCCGTAAGGGGCCAGACCCATTAACTTGTACTCCCCTGAATTAACCCTGAAACCGGTATATGCGGTAAATGATGCGTACAGCAGCCCCAGCGAATGAGGGAAATCGATTTCATATTTAGGGACTAAAGTATTGCCTTCACCTAGCCAAACAGAGGTTGTTGCCCATTCACCAACGCCATCGATACACAGTACAGCAGCACGCTCATAAGGGCTTGGGAAGAAAGCTGAGGCGGCGTGGCTTTGATGGTGCTCACAAAACTTGAGGTTATTAATATCTTTTGGTTTACAGCCGGCTATTTTAGCCAGGTTTTTTTAAGCATATTTTTGATATACAGCTTGTCTGTTAACCAAAGTGGCATTGCAGCAAGGAAAGAAGTCAGGCCTTTTGGTGCGTAAGACAGGTATGTCTTCAGTAAGCGTTCAAATTTAAGCAGAGGCTTGTCGTAGAAAACGACCACATCAATATCTGCAAATTCAATATCGGCTTCTGTCAAACAATAGCGGATGGCGTGTTGAGGAAAACGCGGGTCGTGCTTTTTGCGCGAGAAGCGTTCTTCTTGCGCCGCTGCAATGATTTTTCCATCTATCAGAAGGGCAGCAGCACTGTCATGATATAACGCCGATATTCCAAGTATGATCATAAGTCTATAAATAAATTGTTAAGTTAAAGTCTGCTTGAGTAAGTCATATTATTGGTAATTATCTACGCTATCCAACAATTTAGACCACTGTTGCACCCAACAACAGTAATGGTCGAAGCTACTGATGACCCGGAGGACGGGTTTTTTATTATTGGGGAAGCGTGAACGATAGGATTCCACAATATTTTTCCCCACAATACGATCCTGGCCGCCGACAAAGTGCACCTGAGGTATATCCTTGAGCGACTGCCAGACATCTGCTGGGTTGAGAGAGTTGTTAAGTGGTGTGATACGGTGTTCCTTGGTCCAGGCCATGTGATCCAGATTGCCTGCAACGGTGATCAGACTGATTACATCCTTACGTTGGGCCGCTACAAGTGCTGCAATAGCGCCACCGCCTGAATATCCGATCAATTGTAATTGCTTGGCATCAAATTGTTGTTTGAGTTTATTAATTGCCTGTTGGCTGGCGGCGATAACTTCAGAAGAAAAACGACCAGTGGTCCAGTAAGTTTTATTGCAGTTATGTGTATTGAAGCCTTGAACATATTGGCAAGGGCGGGCAAGGTAGACGGCAACCCCAGTGTGATGATTCAGGGCTAATTCCAGGCCGAGGGGACGTTGTGGGGTGGGATCAGAGGATGCTTGGGATCTGCTGATCCAGGCAAGACCATCACCTTCGATATATACGGTAAGAACATGGGTTTTCTGTCTATTCTTCGGAGAGTATGCGACAAGAGCGAACGGTTCTGTGGCAAGAGTCTGTCTTTCCCAGTTTGCCGCTGTTGCCAGCTGGTCTGCATTCTCCCGTCGATCTTTTGGCGATGATGGCGCATGAGTGCATCCCACCAGTGCAATAAATAAGAGGACGGTCAGATATCGATATATCACATACAAGCAAGTCAATATCGGAAAATTGCCGACGTTCCAGGGCTTATCGACTGTTCCGGTGACGACACCGAAAGCGGTGTAGGATTCCAGTAAAAGTCGCTAGTCACAGGCAGCGTAAGACGCATACCTGACCATATTCGATGCCAATAGGCATCTAGATTATGCGGACCCTCGCGTTCGGCGACCGAATTCATGAATGTCTTTATTGTGTCCAGCGCCCATGCAGCGTGCCCCACGGAGACATTATCGGCAGAGTTGTGGAGATCCACGAAAAGAGTTGGAAAGCCGAAATACTTAAGTGTGTCATGTGCTTCCATGTTGCTTCCACCCAAACCCGCGAGTTCGACAGCCAGATTCAATCCAAGAATCTCCGGGGTGTAGTGTCGAGTAAAGCAGGAAATACTCAACCACAGGACAGGTACTTCGAAGGCCGAATCCTGAAATTGATCGGAAAAAGCAAAATCGAGATCGGTGACATCGGGAAGTTCCACTCCCATTGATAGAAGTAGCTCTCGATAGATATTCGCGTGATGGAGTTCGGCGGTACCCATGCCTAATTCTTCAAAGAACACGTGAAACAATTTTCGTCCAACAAGCGACTGGATTGTATTTACACCTGTTATTCCCTGCAGCCAGGCACCATCTATGAAAAGTAGCGGTGCAAGAGCCACGGTGGCATCAATAAAGGCCTCCCTGGATATTCCAGGTTTGCCTGTGAATGGTTGATAAGATTCTACCTGTTGCCTGTGTTTGTTAAACACCCATTTCTCTAGTACATCATAGCTATAATTTACTTCAGGCAGGGGGCGCTCCCCAGTTGTTAGCGTACTTAGTGAACGATTTATTCGATCAATTAAAAATTGCTCCGCCACTGGAAGAACATCTGGAAAATATTCGATGTTAGCGAGTTTGTAATATAGTTCTCGCAGTGAGCACGCTCGGTTCGCATACTCTCCATGGCTTTCCTTCAGAAAATCCTTTTTTTTCCATAGAGGGTATTCACCCGTATTAGCCGATGGAATGTCATTCGTTTTTTCGGCAACATTTTGGTGACTGGCAACTTCTCCTGCGGATATATCCTTTGTTCTATCCAGACTATTGATCCAGTTGCGGATAACAGTAAGTTCTTCATCTGAAAATATACCCACCATCGGTCCACCTAACTCTACCAGCCTCGTGGTAAGTGGACTCTTTGCTGCATTACCTGGAACGACAAAAGGTGAATTGAATAGTTCATCAAGGACTTCAGACGGATCAAATTTTCTAATATCCAGCAGGTCGTCAATTTTGTGTGGCCCCAGCTTTTTGTCCCTGTGGTAGCCGAGTGCATGAGGGCCCTTGCTCCGGATGAGCTCTATCATTTCGGTTCTTTGATCTGGATCACCCGTTGGTAAGGAAGACTTTGCATTTTGCACCCATTTCATCCATGCGGCCGCAAGAATTTCCATACCACATAAAATTCGGCGCCGAGCACCAGACTGATCTGCAGAATTTTGTTCGTTAAAAAATGTCTCAATAGCTTCCAGTGAAAGCTCAGTCATGGTGGTATCACGTTGTTTAAGCTCATCAAGCATTTCATTTGGTAACCTTGATCCGAGAAAATTTTCTAACGTGATTTTTTCAACAAAGGCATGAATGCCAAGATGGTGCCAGGCCAGGTTTAATCCCAGTAATTCCGGTAGAAACTCTCGTGGGAACTGAGCAAAACTCAAAAGCAACAACGGGAATTCAAATGAAAAATCTTCTGTATTTTCGGTAAGAACGGATTCTTCTGACAAACTCGATTCACAACAAATAGTGAATAGATTGAGGATATCGGATCCAATCCGGTTCTCGTGCTGCGCATCTGCGGCAGCGTATGCCATGGTCTGCATATTGAATAATTTATTCAATTTACCAGCGACCGTTGTGTGTGCTGTTGCAACTCGTGACAGGTTTCGCAACCAACATCCAGCAGCAAGCATCGCCGGAGCAAGCTGGCCCGCCAGGTATTCACCTTTACCCTGAACTGTTCCGCTCTCGGTTAAGTCATCAAGTTCAAAAGATTTCGCAAACGCAACGAGATATTCAGGTAAATTAGCAAAAGCGGCAGTACTCTTTTCCTCATACAATTCAGCTGGAAATATCGAACAAGAATCCTTTGAAGAATCACTGGCACTAGCAATAATTTGATAGCAAAGTGGCAGCATTTCCGGGAATTCGTCGATATTGATCAGGTAATGGTAGGCTGATCGAGTAGATATTGTATGGTTTCCCGGTTTTCGGGACATGACATCTGCCAGCTCTGGCAGATCAGAATCTCCCCCTTGTCGAAAATTTAAAGAATGTTGCATCTGATAACTCTAACTCTGTATTAATTTGGTATGAAAAATATAGAAAAATTATTCATTACTCATGCACCTGATTCTTCTGCCTCTAAACGGCTATAAAACGTCCACAAACCCTGCGTAATATCCCGGTTAACATCTGCGCCAACATGAATATTGTCCGCGGCTTTCTGGTAATCATGGGGTAATATACTGTGTGTATAGATGCGGCTGTGATCAATGCAATCCGACAATCCTGTTATTGATGGGGGCAAAGGCATGGCGAGCTCTTTCTCGAGGCAAGAGCGGTGCAATGACCAAAGAATGTGTGGAATAGCATGGGCTGTGCAGTATTGCTGCAACAGAAGTATGTTTTTCAAGCGGTTAATCAACCCTGTCCGATCAGTATAGCAGGTGTAGAATCCTTCCACGGCAGTAAGTAGTTCATCCCGATCATCCGCATTGAGGCTTGCGCTGCGTTGTTGAAAATATTCGTGTTCATCGTGATGTTTGAGTAGGTTATACATATTGGGAGTAAATATAACCGACTTATCAAAAAAGTATCTTTCACGTTCATCAGTAAAATACTCTGTCCGACTTGATGGGCTGAGCACGCAAAGAACCAGATCGGGCTTGACTCTTTGACATTGGCTGACAAGAACACGCGTTATATAGTCCATAGACGCGCCCATTTGTGAAAAGTTAAGTAGATTCACTTCCGATGGATCGACTCCCTTATGGCGCGCATAGTGATACTTGAATTGATGCCACCAGGTATCTTCTTCGTTAAGCCCAACACCGAAGCCTTCGCTTGGACCACAAACAAAAATATGAAAGCTGGCGTTCTCATCATAATCTTCACCGCGAAAGCCCAGAGAATTGTAGCGATATTTAACCTTCCCACTTCTGTCGATATTACAGAAATTGCCGGTCTGATTCGGCACATGCTTATTATTTTCAGGGCTTGCAAGCGGTGAGCCTGAATATGGCAAAAGCGGGGATTCTGCCGAAGTTGTAACAGATGGATGAGTTTCGTCTGTTTTTTCAGTCATTGCCTAGTGCCGTGCCGCTTATTGTAATTTAATCAGAGGTTCCTAAGCAGTAATTGTACTGGTTTCAATATAATATGCCGCTAAAATGATTACCCTAACATATCCGGCACCAGTCTTAATTCTTAAAGTATGACACGGAATTATTGAGCCACTATTCTGCCTGGCAATTATATTTTACGTCTGTTTAGAGATTGCAATTATTAACTAATACCATTGCGAAACGGTGTTCAGGGACGTCCTGTTTTACAGTGTTGCCGCAAGACATGGTGTTGCGGGGATACAACACTGGAAATGGATCAGGTTCAGGGGAAATAGCGGTGTTTTATTGTGTAATTCGTGTTGAGTTTATGTTGACTCTAGGCTTGGCAATGTGAGACTGTCCCTTTTGCATATGGCAAATATTCGTGGCGCGGGGGGCGTGTCCGAGATTAATCACAAAAAACGCCAATAAGTGAAGACAGTCAATGGGGAAAGTGAGTATGAGCAAGAGAAAAACAAAACGGAATCGTAAGTGTAGTAAAAATACAACACCGTTTTCTCACAATAGACTGAGTCAGGCTGTTGCATTAGCCTGCTTTGCTATCGCTAGTGCGCCGGCGGTGGCTCATGCAGCAATGGGGTCAACGTCTTCTCGACTACGGGCAATGCTCAATGTTTGCTGGAACCGGGCGACAGTCTTGAAGTCACGGCATCGGGATCGATTACCAGTGGTAACGTTGGTGTCTATATTTATGGTGGTACCGACCTGACAAACAACGGGCTTATCAGCGGCGATGACCATGGCCTGTATCTCTATGGGAATTTTGCCGGGAGTATTACCAACAACGGTACCATCATCTCGTCTAGTGGTACCGGCATGTATATCTATGGTACTAAAAATCCTGTTATCACCGGAAGTTTTATCAATAATGGGCTCATTGATGCGGATACTACTGGTATTTATGTCTATAGCGAAGATTCTTCAAGCTCCCTCATAGTCGGTGATTTTATTAACTCAGGCACTATTCTTGCGGGATCGGCTGGCATATACCTCTATGAGGACGCTGACTTGACTATTGGCGGTGATTTTATTAACTCCGGAACTATTTCTGTGGGGGGGTCTGGCATTTACGTCTATGAGGACGCTGTCTTGACTATTGGCGGTGATTTTATTAACTCCGGAACTATTCTTTCGGGGGGGGCTGGCATTTACGTCTATGAGGACGGTGTCATGAATATTGGCGGTGATTTTATTAACTCCGGGCTTATTCACGGCGATGCAGGTGTTTATGTTTATTTTGGCACCCTGTCCATAGGCGGCGATTTTATCAACTCAGGAACCATCATCGCTGATGACGGTGACGCCGCGTATTTGTATCAAACGACGATTGGTGGTGATTTAATCAATAGTTGCACTATGATTGTTAAGAGTTCATCTAGTATGGGCATTGCTTTACGTTACGGTTCCGTTGGCGGATCTATTATCAACTCGGGCCTCATTGATACCAATCCTGATGCCTACGATGGTATCTATGTCTACAACTCTACTATAGGTGGTGATATCCATAATACGAGTTCGGGTTTTATTAACTCAGGAGAAGTCGGTATCTATATCTATGGTGGCAGCGTAGGCGGTTCGATCATCAATGACGGCACGATTCATGGCACAGATGACTACCATGGTATGCAGATTTCGGCCACTGTTATTGGTGGTTCGATCAAAAATACCGGCCTGATCAGAACCCGGTTTGATACGCTTGAAGGTGAAACCGGTATTTATGTCTACTCTACCGTTGTATTGGGCGATATCCACAATACCAGCACCGGTGTCATCGATGCGGAGGAGACTGGTCTCTATGTCTATCTATCGACTGTAGCTGGCTCGATCATCAACGATGGCACGATCATCACAACAGATCTTCATGGTATCTATATCTACCAATCGTCGGTTGGTGGCAGTGTCAGCAATACCGGGTTACTGGTGGGTGATGAACTGAATGCCGGTGATGGTTATGGCCTGTATGTCTATACCTCTGTCGTGGGTTCGGTCAGCAATAGTGGCACAATAATCGGTGGTATCTATATTGTAAACAATTCTACTGACTCATTTTTTAATTCCGGTATTGTTTCAACGAGGCTCAACAACTCTGAAACCGATAGTTATACCCAGACAGCGGACGGTATTTTCCGGTTCGACGCGACAAATGCTGCGACTTATGGTGACTTAACGGTAGACGACCAAGCGACTTTTGCGGCAGGAAGTGGTATCCAGGTAGGCCTTGACCCTGCCCACACGATTGTTGCGGGTGATACATTGGCTGATGTTATAACTGCCGGCACATTAAGCGCGTCAACATTCACGGTGGGAGATAACGTCCTCTCGCTCAGTTTTAGTGCTGTTATTGATGGCAATACCGTTGATTTAACCGCTGCTAATACGGGCTTGACGACCATCTTAGCAGCGACCCTGGCAGCTGGATATGGTGGCGGTGCTGGTGCAGCTACGGTACTAGACACCCTTTTGGCTAACGACCCGTTTGGTGAGTTTGCCTTTGGTTTTGGTAGTTTATCCACTGAACAAGAAATCGCTAACGGCGTTGAATCAGTTGTCCCTGTACTCAGTGGAGGTCTTGCGCAGGCATCTCATGTGATAGGAAGTGCTTTCACAGATGTTGTGGGGGGTCGTCAGGATGCACAGAACGGCATATCCTCGGGCGATGAGTATTTTGTCGACGGCAACATGTGGTTAAAACCATTCGGCGGCTGGACTGAGCAGGACGATCGCGACGGCGTATCAGGCTACGACATTGATAGTTACGGTATTGCTTTTGGTATGGATGGTGTTATTCCTTCATCGTCATGGAGTATTGGTGCAGCTTTTGCGTATATTAATAGCGATGTTGATAGCGATATGGATATAACTTTCGGCAGCCAGGATGTTGATGTAGATACTTTTCTCGGTAAAATTTACGCATCATATAAGCTAGATGATGTTACAGCGATAAACTTACAGGGTGGCGTGGGGAAATCTGACTATGATAGCAAACGTGTTGATTTAACCGGGGCTGTAGCGAGGGCTGATTACGATAGCACGCATTACCTGGCCAGAGCAGAGGTGGTGCGCAGCTACAAAATTAATGCAAAAACTAGTGTATCGCCATATATTCATGTTGACTATATCAACGTCGATGTGGACGACTATGTTGAAACAGGTGGAGGCTCTTCCAATCTGACTGTTGACGACGACAGTAACGATAGCGTCATTTTTGGTGTCGGTGTTAAAAGCGCCTATGATGCCTCTGATAAATTATTACTGACGGGAAAAGTCGGCGTAGGTTATGATTTTGCGGCAGACAGTTCAAGCTTAACTTCTTCATTCGCGGGGGGGTGGTGCGAAATTCAACACTCAAGGAATAGAGCCTGATGAGATAGTTTATAGTGTAGGCGTTGGCGGGAAATACAGTGTTCGTGATGACACTGAAGTCACGGCTCGCTATAACCTTCGCGGACGTGATGATTTCACTGATCAATCCTTTAGTGTGAATATAAGGTGGAAATTTTAGTGTGAATGTAAGGTGGAAATTCTTCTGATTGAAGTAAAATTTGAGGACTAAGCAAAAAGGCACCTTCGGTGCCTTTTTGCATTCATAGTACAAAGAAATAGCTCAATCAGATTCAAAAGGTTGATTTACTACTCGCAGGAGTATAATGAGTCTGGCAGGGATCCCCACTGATTTTATGAATTGTTTTCAAGCGATTAAATTCCTCCGAATCAAACTAATTTAAGCCAGGTCTGAAAAAAAATAACATGCAGAGCACCAAGATATCTGAAATTGAGGCTGTTTTTATTAAAGCTGAGCAGTTAAGAGAGAGTGGTAAAGTTGAGGAGGCGTTACAAGAGTATACAAAAGTTGTGTACTACGCACCGAGACATTGGCCTGCTTACTTTCACCTTGGGGTCATGTTTGGTGCAAAAGGGAATAACGAACTGGCAGTTTCATTGCTGCGAAGGTCAGCAGAGCTAAATCCTGATAATCCTGTCATCAAGAATCATCTTGCCGATTTTCTAATAAAGTTAAATCGTAATGAAGAAGCGCTAGAGTTTCTAAAAGTGTCATGGTCGCTGGATTCAAGCACGAAGAATATTTCAGCGCCGGCGAAAATAGGAAAGTTATTTTGGGAGTCGAATCGTCCCGAGGAGGCAATTCCATATTTTGATCTGGTTGTGTCAAAAGAGGCTAGCAGCAAGGAAAATGAGGATTTAAAATGCATTAGTCGCTGGTTAAGAGGATTATGCAGGATGTCGCTGGGTGATTATCTGGCTGCTTGGGATGATTATGAGATAAGAAATAATATACCTGGGGTGATTGTCCCTGAGCTGACAGGTGAAATGTGGTCTGGTCAAACACTAAGCAACAAGACAATATTTTTTGCATATGAACAACGTTTTGGAGACTTTCTCCAATTTATTCGTTTTCTACCAAGAATAAAGCATGCGGATACGAAGGTCATTGTGCAGGTGCCTCCTGAGCTTGACCGGCAAATGCGATATTCTTTTGCCGACGTTGAACTGGTTTCAACGAAGGAGCCATTACCGAATTATGACTATTATCAATTTATAACCAGCGTACCTGCGGTGCTTAAGCTATGTCGTGAGGACATTATAAAAAGTCCGGTTCATTATCTTGATGTTGATGATAAGGACAAAAAATCAATACCTGTACGCAATGACACTTTCTTGAAGGTGGGGTTGGTTTGGGCAGGGCAGCCGGATCCGGATCGGTCTATCCCTCTGACACAGTATATCCCGCTATTAAGGAATCGTTCTGTGTCATTTTATAGTTTTCAATTAGGTAGTAGAAGAAATGACTTGAAGGAGCATGCTGTTGGCTGGTTAATCCATGATCTTGCGCCGATGATATCCGATTTTTATGACTCCAGTGTATTGCTCAAGGAAATGGATCTTTTGATTACCATCGATACTGCAATAACACATCAGGCGGGTGCGCTTGGGGTTCCTGTTTGGCTGATGTTGCGTTTTTTCTCTGATTGGAGGTGGGAAACTAATCGTGATGATAATATCTGGTATCCATCCATGAGATTATTCAGGCAGGAAAAACAGGGGATATGGTCTGAGGCTGGTAAGCAGCTTGAACTGGTGTTCGAGGAATGGGTTTTGCAGTCCATGAAGGCAAGAGACATAATGCCTAAGGGCGCTTAATGACAAAATTTATTCTTGTTGGATTCCCTAGGACTGGCACAACGGTACTTGCTGGTTCTATTATTACCCATCCGGAAGTTTTGTTTTATGGAGAATTATTCAATAATACCCCGGAGGTGCGTCATGCAGAGGCTCAGCGAATTACACTAGGAGCTGGATGGAAATTTGAGACGGCACTTGATTGGGGTATATCAGCCTGTAGCTATACAGGAAGCACACATGAATATCTGGACGAATTGTTCTCGCGTGAAGTCCCTTTTAAAGCAATCGGGTTCAAAATTATGTATGACCAGGTAATTGAAGGGCCAAATAGTGATGTATGGAACTATATAGCCAGCAATCCGGAAATAAAAATTATCCGCACGAAAAGAGAAAACCTGGTAGAAGTGATTTGTTCTTATGTCAGGGCAAAAATGACACGCCGGTGGCATACAACGGGAGAACCGATGCCTAATCATAGATTTATTATTCCGCCGCATGAATTCTTGCCGTTGCTGCAAAAGTTGGAAACAGTTCCGACGCCTATCCAGGAAATTGATCATACACACCAAATATTAGAGCTGGATTACAGCCGAATTAGTAAGGATTTTCAAGGATGCATGGCCGATATCTATTCGTTTCTCGATATAGAATCTGAGGAAGCGGTATCGCCAAGGTTAAAAAAGATTGCTCGCTTGAAACCAAATGAAGAGTTGGCGAATTATGAGGAGTTGAAACAGCACTTTCAAAATACACAATACAGTAAGTATTTCACCTTTTGATGACTTCAGTTTGTCGTTAATCTCAGCAAGGCGATCTATTAATAACGATCATAGCGTTTATGATAAGAAAATTGAGGTAAGAATAATTTGTCAAAAATACTATTTACCTGGGAGCTTGGCGAAGGGACCGGGCATATCATGCCCTACGTCGAACTCATCTCCCGGCTTATTGAACAAGGGCATCATGTCCATTTTGCGCTCAGATCATTACACAAAGCCTATGACATATTTCACGATAGTAGTGTCATCTGGCACCAGGCGCCAACGGTTCTTCCTCGCCACGTCGAGGTAATGTTGCCAGTCGACAGTTACTCCAAAATCCTGTATCACGCAGGCCATGATAAGCCCAGTAGTTTGGCTGGCTTACTTTCGGCCTGGCAGAATCTATACGCTTTGATCGACCCTGATCTGATTGTTTTTGATTTCAGTCCTACAGCTATGTTAGCTGCAAGAACTAGCCGGGCAAAAACACTTGCTATCGGCACAGGCTTCCATCTACCACCAAATATTCGACCCATTCCAAATGTGGCTTCCCAGCTTGGAACATCACAAGATCATGACGATACATTAGTCTTTGAAAATCGTGTACTAGAAACCATCAATGCCGCCCTAACACTCAGCAATATGCAACCATTAACTCAATTCACCGATGTTATGGATGCAGATGAAACAATTCTGCGCACGCTTCCTGAAATGGATCACTTCGCAGATAGAACTAACGCCAGTTATGCGGGCATAATGAAATCTCCGCCAGGAGAGGCGCCGGTTTGGCCAGCATATCCAGGGCCAAAGGTATTTGCCTATCTCAAAGCCTTTGAAACATTACCGGCCCTTCTGGAAACATTGAACCGAAAACGCTACCCGACATTAATATATGGTGACAAAATTCCTGAAGAAATAATGCAGCGCTACTCTTCAGACACACTGCATTTTGCTCATCGACCATTAGATATTAGTGCAATTGGACAGACCGCTGATATTGCAATTTGTAATGCGGGTCATGGCACGACTACTGAGTTGCTTTTGTCAGGGGTGCCACTTCTATTATTACCCTTGAATGGTGAGCAAAATCTTGTTGCAAATAATGTGGAGCGTTTGGGTGCAGGCCTTTCAGCACCTCACCGTCATCCCAGTGGCATGGAACAAAAGCTGGATATGCTTATCAATGAACCTGGTTTCAGGGAGTCAGCCCAAACGTTTTCGGACTCCTATCGCGACACTGATGTAATAAACCTGACGGATATCGTACTGAAAACAATTAACACATTACTGTCGAATAATAATCGTGCCAAGGGATAAGCTGAGTAAATCTGATGTTATACCCGAATCTGGATAAGATGTTCGGCCAATCGCATGGCGAGTGCCACAATGGTTAGTGTAGGGTTGGCTGCACCGCCGCTTGGGAATACACTTCCGCCCAGGACATAAATATTATTGCTTCCGAACACTTTTAAGTTTTCATCAACCACGCCATCTTTATCATCTTGAGCCATTTTCGTGGTTCCCATTAAATGATGTCTGCCTATATGTACTTTCATGTTCTGTGAGGCCTGTAATGATTTACTCTTTGCCAGGAATTGCTTCAGGTTTTGCGCAGCGTGCTGGTAGGTTCTTTTGTCAAAGTCAGAAGATTTATACCAGAGCATGGGGAATGGATCACCAAATTCATCTTTTTCATTTTTACTAAGTTCAAACCGATTCTCACGCAAGGGCTCTTGTTCACACAGGATACTAAATTGTAGGATTTTTTCTGGCTTAAGGTCATCCGATTTTTTGCTTCCACTCGACGACGTATTATTTGATTCACTGTGTTGAACAACCAGGGGCAAATAAGCTCCCACGCCCTGTTTTCGATAACGGCCATACCACTGCCAAATATGCGCTTGTCCGTATTTTGCAGGTGCAGCAGGCTCGTGCTTAGGCAGCGTTATGTCTGATGACTGTCTCTTTTCAAACACAGTCATTTTAACGGCGGCATGATCCATAAAATTTGCGCCTAAATGCCCGCCATCAACGCCGAACCCAAAATCAGTCCGCTGATTATTAAGCAGCATCAATAACCTTGCAGACTGAATGGCTCCTGCGCAGATCACTACCGTTTTACAATTAACCTTTATTTCATTCCCTTCATTATCACTGCACAATACCGATTTAACTTTACCTGACTTATCTACATCAAAATTTCTTGCCGTTAAATCATTTAGCAATGAAAAATTATTATTTTCCAACAAGCTTGGTAAATGAGATTGCTTTAAACGTAAAGGTTGATATTCGCCCTGGCGATTGACGGTAACGCTTGCAGCCACGCTATCCTTAAAACCATGTGCGCGTAAGTATAGCGCCAGACGAAAACTGTCATCTATTAGGTTAAAAGTATTACATTGGCTAGTAGGGTCTAAAACTTTTAGAAAGTTAGCAGGATTAAAAACTTTTAAAAAACTTTCTGCCTCGCAATAATAATTATCCAGTTCCTGGTAAGTGATCGGCCAATCAGCTGCATAATCAAACATACTTTTACACGTTAAATCATCCGCCTTAAATCTCGGGCAGTGCCCGCCCCAAACACTACTGGTACCACCAGTCATGCGCTTGGTTGCTGCACCTAAGGGATAAGGCAGACCATAACCTGCATCAAGTACTTTGTTTCTTTTCTGTGCGTGCTCACTATATCCATTGACCGGGCCAGACTCAATGACAGTCACCTTTACGCCTTTACGTAACAAGCGACTAGCTAATGACAAACCTGCAGGGCCACTACCAATAATGGCTACTTCAGTGCTGTAAATACTCGCTTTTGTGGACCAGGCCAAGCTTGGCAAGAAAAGCAGAGAAGTTGATTGTAAAAATTGACGCCTATTTATCATTATTCTTCGACACGGCTTATAAAAACAACCTCATGCCCTAGTATATTTTTTATTGTGGAGTTTTCTTTCGTATATAGATTTTAACGCAAAGATCCATTGCTTCGGGATCATAATATTTACCTTCTCTAATTATTTTTGCCAACTCAGTGAGTTCGTGGTTGTTTAAAACTTCTTTCTGTTGTGGACTATATTTACGAATTAATCTTTTAATTTTCCGCGTGGTCGATGTGTATTTATATATTTTTGCGAGCCAAAAACAAATATAAATGATTATAAATAAACCTATCACTGTTGGCAGATTTTCTAATAAGTATCTCATTTTATTCTCTCTGGTTTTAATTTCCCACCGCTTGCGACGAGCATTTTTTATCAGTCTTAAAAATCAGATCCTGAGCACATGGTAATAGATTCTAGGCTATAAAGATCTGCTCATGCATCCTAGCAGATGTTATCTGCCATAACCTTCAGAAACCTCTACGGACATTTAAATTAACATTAATTTTCAGGTTGTTTTATGCCAAATATAAATAACCCAATGATAGCCCCATAAAATTCTGCGAATTTATCA
>JAKZTI010000134.1:0-4885 GCA_047517145.1 Gammaproteobacteria bacterium | reverse complement strand
CCTGTTGCTGGTGTGGTGTGGTTGACGATGGGCGGAATTGCATACACGATTGGTGTTGTGTTTTATGTGTTGGACAACATGAAAAAACTTCGCCACGCTCATGGAATCTGGCACTTGTTTGTTTTATCTGGTTCCATCTGCCATTTTATTTCTATCGTTACATACGTTAGATAATTTAGTTCTGGTCCAGGCACCACTGACATTAATCTACGGCGCATATTTTTCTCAGAAAGAGCCATTCTATTTCCAGGAAAAATGTAATATTAGAATTTAAGTAAAGTATATTTACTAAAATCTACATAAAGAAATATTGACATAAAAATGATTTCTCGTAACCCATTCAAATTATTCTTGCAACTTATATTACTGATAGCTTTGTCAATTCCTTTTGGAGTATATGCTGAGCATAAGATCTTTTACAACGGCTCCCTCGCCGGGAATAGAGTAGTGATTAATATTAATGGTCAAAACAGAATCCTGTCACGAGGACAAACGAGTAAAGAGGGTATCAAGGTGCTTTCATACAGTAGAAATGAGGTAATTGTAAGGGCACATGGCAAGCGTTATCGCTATAAGAAAAAAAGCAAAAAAGGGATAGCACTTGAGGATGAAGTTACAATACCTTTTTCTGATCTTCCTATTATTGGCGTATCGGGGTATTACGTAGACGGATTTATTAATGGAAAGAAAATTGTTTTCCTTGTGGATACGGGGGCAACGGATGTGGCCTTAAGTTTGAAAGATGCCAAGCGTCTTAATATACGCCTCCATAAAAGGGACAGAATAGATGTTCGTCTTGCTGGAGGAATAAAAGGAGAAGGCTGGGAGACCACCCTTGATTCAGTCAGGCTGGGTGATATTGAGATAAAAAATGTGACCGCAATAATAATTAAAAGTCGTCAGAGTAGTCACGTTCTTCTTGGAATGTCCTTTCTTAAGCAGCTGGAGATTAGTCAATCAAAGGACAAAATGATTCTTAAGTATACGCCTCCTTAAAATCATCAGTAGAGTGCTAACAGAGGAATAGTACTGATCACCTGACCCCCCTTAATTTAACTCTTCGCCAGAAGGTGCAACCCAGCGTAACCAGACATAACCAGCGAGACCAGAGTTATTGCCCGCTCAAGATTAGCGTAGACTATCCACTGTTTGATAATAAACATTGGACAAAATTATATGAGCTCTACCACTAGTGTAGATGCAACAGACTATGACGTAGATCTTGCGGTGATTTTCGATGAACATCCCTGGTTGGAGTTTGTGCTCGATCCTGTGGTGGATGTCTTCGGATGGCAGTTCGACTATCATGAGATAGGACTGTCGCTGGCACTCGTGGGCGCCTGCCTGTTCGCCGTTTATCTGCTTATTCTTCCGCAGCGAATTTCGTTGCGCAGTTTCTGGCAGACAACGCTTCCGGCCAGAGTCTATCTGCACCCATCGTCTCGACTCGATTACGTCTGTCTGTTTATCTATCCAGGTCTGTTGACCCTGTTGTCATACGCCGGCATTGAGCTGATTTCCGAATGGCAGATAAGCACATCGGTCACGCAATCACTACACGACTTTGGCGCTCTTGGTATCGTGGTACCCGAGAATGTTGTTCTTACCGGTATCGTGTTTGTTGTTGGGGCCATCATCGGAGATTTTTCGCAGTTTGCCATGCACGTTCTCTACCATAGGGTTCCAGTCTTGTGGGAGTTTCACAAAGCACACCACTGCGCAAAAGTTCTGACACCCTTCACTGGAGTCCGGGATCATCCTGTCATATTTGTCATCGACACGTTCGCTTATGTCGGCCTTGTGGGGTTGTATTTAGGGGTACTGGAGTGGATTGATCCGACCATTATGGATCGAGTTTATCTTTGGCAGGCATCGGCGATTACGTTTCAGTTGTACTTCCTCGGATTTCTGACCAGCCATTATCATCTGCCGGTGAGTTTCGGGATATTCGACCGGATCCTAGTAAGCCCGGCGTATCATATGGCCCACCACGTTAATCACCCTGACTTCTACGATAAGAACTTTGGTCACATTTTCAGCTTTTGGGATCGGCTGTTCGGCACTGACGTACCGCCGATAAGCGATACGAACGGCCTGGTGCTTGGATTATCTCCGGAGGAGGAGCGCCACTATGACGGTGTGATAAAACTACACCTGGCGCCGTTCTTCGGTCTTTGCCGGCTGGCATTAGCAGGCTGGTCTAAATGTCGTACTCGCTGGCAAAGTTACACAATCAATTACCGGTTAAGCACCATACCTAAACAAAACGTAATGCACTCTATACAAAACTGACCGTCCGCTTTCAGTATTAAGCAGACATTCACTAACGCTGTCCAGCGTTAGCGGACATTCTGATATCAGCGTTAAAGCTAGACCGTAACCTACTCAGCAATCCCATCATTAATAATATATTAATATAATCAATCAGTTACTAGTAATTATTAAATATATATTCATATTATTCTTGTAACTGTCTAATTATTCATTATATTATGATGTTTAATATTTGTGCATTGCAATTGAAGGGTGGGGTGAGATTCGTGAAAAATAAAAAATTTATTAGCGTATGTTTGATGGCTTTACTAGCAGGGGTTCTGTTTTCTGCTACGAGCGTGATTGTGGAAGCAGCAGGTGAAAAAGAGCAGGAGATCTTCTATATCTATCCTGATGGAATGATGGAATTCAAAGGACGCATAATGAATAAAAAAGATGTGGTGATTTATGCGGATGGACGCGGGGGCGAACTTGCCGCAGTTAAACTAAATGTTCCACGTCATACGGATTTCTACAGGGCTAACATCATTGTAGTAAGAAATTAAATAGATGTGCCGGTTGTTTGGGAAAAATGAATATAAATTAAATCTGACAGTCTGCTTCTAGTTGCCACCTTAATTTGACTCTTCGCCAGAAGGTGCAACCCAGCGTAACCAGGCATAACCGGCGAGACCAGAAACCAGAGAAGCTGCAAGAATACCCATTTTGGCTTCTTCCACTAAACTTCCATCCCAGATAAAGGCTAATTCAGAGATAAAAATTGACATGGTAAAGCCAATACCCGCTAACAGTGCTGCTCCAATTATATGTGATCTTTGAACGCCCTTTGGAAATTGACCAATCCCCATCATTTCAGCAAGAATCACGCTACCCGCTATACCAATAAGTTTTCCAAATATAAGGCCGACACCAATGCCCAATGCGATGGTACTTTCAAACATATTACCTATAGCTTCGAAACTAAGCGGAATCGCAGCATTGGCAAGTGCAAAAACAGGAATCACCAGATAAGTAGAAGGAATATGTAACATCGTTTCAAGCTTCTGTAAGGGTGACATAGCCAAGGAAATCGTCTCAGATAATCTCCAGGTAACAGTCGATTGCATAGGATTATTGATCAAGGGTTTATCACTTTGTTCATAGCCATCAAATTTATCGGTAAGTTTGCGTAATTTCTTACTAAAATCACGAGGCAAGTAACGGGAGTATGCTGGCACTGTCCACGCTGCCAATATGCCTGCTATGGTGGCATGTATCCCTGATCCTTCCATGGCAATCCAGAGTATTACGGTAAAAATAAAGTATGGCAGTGGACGCCTGATTCCCATCAGGTTTATAGCAATCATCGCCACTAGAATTATGAGTGCAGCACCTAGATAAGAGGTATTAATTGTGTCCGTATAAAAAAGTGCTATAACAGTAACAGCTCCCAGATCATCAACAATAGCCAGGGCAACCAGGAAGGTCAGTAATGACTTAGGAACCCGGCTTCCAAGCAATGCCATAACACCTACAGCAAAAGCGATATCAGTGGCCATTGGTATGCCCCATCCTTTTGCATTTTCCGTGTCGCCAGTAACCCATAAATAAAGCAACGCAGGAACAACCATGCCACCAATCGCACCAATAACCGGCAGCAATGCGTCGTTAATACTGGAAAGCTCACCAACCAAGACTTCACGTTTAATCTCGAGACCAACAACAAAAAAGAAAATTGTCATTAATCCGTCATTTATCCAGTGATGCAGACTATGCTCGATCTTCCAACTGCCTACACTAATGGCCATTTTGCTATGAAGCAGTTGGTTGTAGGCATCGAAATAAGATGAATTGGCGATAATCAGCGCAATGACTGCACAGACCATCAAAAGGATACCGGTTGTTGTTTGCCGATGGATAAATTCTTCGAAAGGTGTCGCTATGCGCTGATATGCTTTTTCCCATGGGGCATAGTAGAAATGCTTTTTGTCAGGCATTGTTTGATCCTTTTTTTCGTGATGGCATTTTAACTGGCCAAGTATTACCACGTCTAATAATTTTGCTAGTTATGTTTTTATACCCCAAATCGAGTTAAAATTAACAGTAACTTTGTTAGAAATGGGACATTATAAAAGTTCGAAAGTATAACGTAAGGAGTAAATAATGGGACGAGTTTTGGGCTTCATCTACGGTGTCATTGCGTACGCAGGTTTCATGGCATGGATGGTCTACATGATAGGATTCCTGGGCCACTTCCCTGTACCCATATCAGTTGATTCCGGTTCCGTCGGTCCTATCGTTACAGCCATCCTGGTAAATTTCTTGTTGGTCTCCATCTTCGCCATCCAGCACACTATAATGGCTCGTCCAGCCTTCAAGCAATGGTGGACGCAGTTCATTCCTAAGGCCCTTGAGCGCAGCACCTTTGTTCTAATCGCTGATATCATCGCGTGGGTGATGATATGGCAATGGCAGCCGATTGAAGGTGTTATTTGGCATGTTCAAAACAACATGATGGCAAATATTCTGATAGGTATTTCCATGCTTGGCTGGATTACAGTGGTTCTCTCAAGCTTCATGATTAATCACTTTGAACTATTGGGGCTTGAGCAGGTTTGGCATTATCTCCGAG
>JAKZTI010000133.1:0-4134 GCA_047517145.1 Gammaproteobacteria bacterium | reverse complement strand
GCATTATTGGATCAATCAGAGTTGGATGAATTTAATCATGCCGTAGACAAAGTTCGTAATGATGTAGAGCGCCTACAAAAACGTATTGAAAGATTCGGCAGTCTCCAGGAAAAAGAAAACGTATGAAACTGGGTGAAATATCACGATTGATTACAATCCAGAGGATACTGGTTCGTCACGGGCTGGATGAAATTGCCTTTGCTTCATATGTCACTCGTTCAACAAAAATATTGTTCTATATCTTTCCCTGGAACTGGTTTGGAAGAAAACAGGGACCAAGAGGGGAGCGACTAAGGTGTGCATTGGAGGAATTAGGACCAATATTTATAAAGTTCGGGCAGCTTTTATCTACACGCCGTGACTTTTTACCCGAAGATATTTCACGGGAATTTTTGAAGCTTCAGGACAATGTGCCGCCTTTCCCCAGCAAGGAAGCAAGACGCATTATTGAGGATGCATTTGGGAGCAAAATTGAAGATATATTTCTGGAGTTTGATGATACCCCATTAGCTTCTGCATCCATCGCGCAGGTACATGCTGCAACGATGAAGGATGGTCGGAAGATGATAGTTAAGGTTGTCCGACCAGACGTTGAAGAGATCATCCGCCGGGATCTTGGTTTGATGTATTTTCTTGCCAAAAAAGCAGAACGATATACAGAAGATGGCCGACGCCTGGGTCCAGTCAATGTCATTGCAGAATTTGAGAAGACATTATTAGCCGAGTTGGATTTGATGCGTGAAGCTGCCAATGCTTCCCAGCTACGTCGGAACTTTGCCGACTCAGATAAATTATATGTTCCTGAAGTTGACTGGGATTTAACACATGAAAATGTCATGGTTATGGAGCGTATTTCAGGCATTCCTGTTAATGATTTTGAAGCGCTTAAAGCCGCAGGGGTCGACTTGAAATGGTTAGCTGAAGCAGGTGTTGAAGTATTTTTTACCGAAGTCCTGCGCGATAGTTTTTTCCATGCTGATATGCATCCTGGGAATATATTTGTCTCACGACCGGAACCTGGCAAGCCGGCAAAAATCATGGTGGTGGACTTCGGCATTATGAGTTCACTCAGTGAATTTGATCAAAGATATCTCGCCGAAAATTTCATGGCCTTTCTCAATCGTGATTATCGAAAGGTTGCTGAACTACATGTCGAATCCGGTTGGATACCTGCCAGTACACGCGTAGATGAATTTGAATTTGCCATCAGGACGGTATGTGAACCCCTGTTTGACAGACCCATAAGAGAAATATCATTTGGAACCATGTTGTTACGTTTGCTGCAGACGGCCAGACAGTTCGATATGGTGATATTACCGCAGTTGTTATTGTTACAAAAAACGCTGGTGAACATTGAAGGCCTGGGCAGACAACTCTATCCAGAACTGGATGTCTGGAAAACTGCGAGACCCATGTTTGAGTACTGGATGCATGAACGTCTTGGTGTTAGAGGTCTGGCAAAAGGCTTGAAAGATAATTTACCGAGATGGCTAGATCGACTGCCCGACTTGCCAAATAAAACAATCGATATTATCGAACGCCTGCGTGATGGCAAGATTCAGGTGGTGTTAAAGGCGTCTGAGCTGGAAAAAATCAGGACTGAAATAAAACGGAGTAATCAACGAACAGTATTGGCAACAGTTGGATCCGCTTTTGTTATCTGTGCTGCAGTAATATTTGGTCTGGATGGATTCTCACCAGCGATGGTCGGTGGTGTTCCTTATTTGACATGGTTGTTTGGCGGTGTGGGACTGGGGCTGTTGATATTTTCCGTGGGTGATTAATAGAGACCTTTGCACGATTCAACTTTTAGACCATTTTTACCTCGCCTACATGGACGTAGGTGAGGGGCGTGAGCAAGAGAGGAAGCTTTGCTCTGACGAAAAATCTATTTCGTGCGAAGGTTTCTAAAAATTAACTTCTTACTAATCCTGTTTCCACTTCGTCCCTCTTGTCTTTGCCAAGCAAAACCTCAATCAGTTCAAGAGCAAAATCAATTGCTGTACCAGGCCCTCTGGAAGTGATGATTTTTCCATCCCGGACTACTGCTTCATCAGATAAAGTGATGCCGGATAATCCAGGCTCATCAAGAAAACCTGGATAGCTGGTTACTGTCTTTCCATCAAGCACACCTGCGTTAGCCAAAACCCTGGGTGCAGCACAGATGGCAGCAATGTATTTGTTATCGTTCGCCATTATTTTTAAGGCTGATTTGAGACGATTATCATTACCGAGATGATCTGCGCCGGGTAAACCGCCAGGTAGGACAATCATCTCGTAGTCATCTTTCAATGCTGATTCCAGATCAGTATCAGGGATAATTTTTACACCTCTGCTGGCAGTTATAGTCTCAGCATCAAGCCCGGCAGAGATTACTTCTATTCCTGCACGTCTTAGCAGATCGATAATGGTAATGGCTTCCAGTTCTTCACAACCTTGCGCCAAAGGAACCAGTACTCTGGGAATTGATACTTCTGCCATATACTTTCTCGTTTATTTCTTGATGATTGCCAGCCCTTTTAATACATTCAAGGCTTCATACAGTTCATAATCTCGCGAAGAAAGTGGCGATGTATCCTCCTCTCCTGGCTCATCTTTTTTCAATTCCTCGTCTCCTTCTGTTACCGGGGCTTCCTCAAGTCCGTTCTCAAGATGTCCCATGAGGTCGGCTTCTTTCACCCGCATATCAATGGCATTTTCAATCTTGGATATCTTTACCTTATCAATAATGATGTCCGGTATCACACCTGAGACCTGAATTGATCGGCCATTGGGTGTGTAATATCTGGCTGTAGTTAGTTTTAACGCTGCATTATTATTCATAGGCAGGACGGTTTGCACGGATCCTTTACCAAAGGTTTTTTCACCCATGATAATGCCACGCCCATGATCCTGCAGTGCACCGGCAACAATTTCTGACGCAGATGCAGAGCCGGCATTAACCAGCACAATTAGAGGTATGTCCGGTAGCTTGGCATTGGGTTTGGCATTAAATCTTAATTTTGAATCTTTTATACGACCTTCCGTGTAAACGATCAGGCCTTTGTTAAGAAACATATCTGAGACGCCGACAGCAGCAGTTAAAATACCACCCGGATTATTCCTGAGGTCAAGAACAACGCCTTTAAGCTGATTATTGTTGGCTTGTTTCAGTTGATCAATTGCCTTTCGTAGACTTTCAACGGTATGTGACTGAAAACTTGAAATACGCAGATAGCCAAAACCGGGCTCCAGTGTGTCGAAGCGAACACTCTTAATCGTGATCACATCTCTGATTAGCGTGAACACCAGAGGTTTTTCCTCATTCTCACGAATGATTGTTAGTTTGATTGGATCACCGGGCTTGCCACGCATAAGGTCTACGGCTTCATTTAAAGACAAGCCTTTAACCGATCTGTCATCGAGTTTGATTATCAGATCACCAGCTTTTATGCCAGCTTTTTGCGCGGGGGTATCATCGATAGGGGATATAACTTTGACGAAACCATTTTCCATCCCAACTTCTATACCAAGGCCACCAAATTCACCGGAAGTGCCTTCTCTCAGAGCGTCATAGGATTCACCATCAAGATAGACAGAGTGAGGGTCTAGTCCTTCCAGCATGCCACGGACGGCATTCTCAAGTAACTCCTTGTCATCTACTGGCTCAACATAATCACTTTTTATTTTTGCAAAAATTTCAGTAAAGGTACGCAGCTCATCCAGAGGCAGTGCCTCGGGTCCTGGCGATTCAGCTTCTCCGATGACCACTTGAGCACCAGCCAGTAGAAGTAACAGGCAGATAAAAAGATTACGAAAGGCATTATTCATTATTTTCTCCGAGTCTCATACATGGGAGTTTGGGCATAATATTTTTACAGCATACAGGCGACTACTATTCAGTGACAAGAATAATGACGTTGTAGCAAAATGTTTTGCGTTAATTCCTGCACCACCTGGCAGGGTTGACCGGGCTACCATTATTCCTTATTTCAAAATAAACACCAGATCGAAGTTGTCCACCACTATCACCGGCAAGGGCGATGATTTCACCTGGCAGCACCCAGTCTCCGGTTTTTTTCAATAAACTTTGATTATAACCATACAGGCTCATATAACCATCACCATGATCAATGATAATCAGCAGTCCCAGAT
>JAKZTI010000132.1:0-8217 GCA_047517145.1 Gammaproteobacteria bacterium | reverse complement strand
CTAAAATAAAGAGAAAAATAATTATGAAAAATATTGAGAAATCGCTATCAGCGATAACAATGAAAGAACGGGAACTAGATACTTTATCCGAGATGATTGATAAAGAAGGACTGACGCAATGTATCAGATTGCTATCAACTTATATTGCCCTGTACAAAAAAGACTTTGGCGAATTATCTGCTGAAAGTTACGAGGCAATCCTTGAATCAACAGGTGTTGAACCTGAGATGGTCAACGTATTTGAAAATGGCATAAACGAAGCGGTTACGATGTTGGCCATGATTGTTAATACGCGCAAACTGCAGGACAAGGATCAATTGGCTGTAACTATAAATTAAGATTGCAAAAAAAACAGTCAGGCATTATTTGAGAGATCGATTAAATTCTCTTCGTCAGCCTCCTCTCTTTTTGATTTCGCACTGTCTTTGCGTAAATCTTCTATATGATCGAGGTATTCCTGGTTCACATCACCAGTAACATATTCACCATTGAAACATGACAAGTCAAAACGAGTTATAGAAGAATTACCTGTACGCGTCGTTTCGATTAATTTATCCAGATCCTGATATATCAGCCAGTCAGCGCCAATTGAATTTGCTATTTCTTCTTCAGTTTTATTGTAAGCAATTAATTCATTTACCGTTGGCATGTCGATTCCATAGACATTCGGGTAACGAACCGGAGGTGCTGCTGATGCGAAATAGACTTTTTTAGCACCTGCTTTTCTTGCCATTTCTATGATCTGACCAGAGGTCGTTCCTCTGACTATCGAATCATCTACTAATAGAACATTTCTACCCTTAAATTCCGATTCGATTGCGTTTAATTTCTGTCTGACAGATTTTTTGCGAATTTCCTGTCCGGGCATAATAAAAGTACGTGGTATATAACGGTTCTTGATGAATCCCTCGCTATATCTGACATTTAATTTCTGAGCCAGGGGCAAAGCTGACGTTCGTCCTGTATCTGGAATCGGTATGACAACATCAATATCATGATTCGGTCTTTGTTCCAGAATTTTTTCTGCCAGTGTCTCACCCATGAGCAGGCGTGAGTTGTAAACCGAAATACCATCAATAATTGAATCAGGTCTTGCCAGGTAAACATACTCAAAGATGCAGGGTGAATGCTGGGAATTTTCTGCACATTGATGCGTGTATAGCTTGCCATCCCTGGTGATAAAAATAGCCTCGCCAGGCTCAATATCACGAATTACAGTGAATCCTAATGAAGTAATCGCGACACTTTCAGAGGCAATCATATATTCCTTTCCAGCATCAGTTTCACGCTCTCCGAAAATAACTGGTCTGATTCCATACGGATCCCGAAAACCGAGGATACCGAAACCACTTATCATTGCGACAGCAGCATAACCTCCCCTGCAACGCTTATGCAGTTTTTCGACTGCATAGAAAACATCTTCGACTTCCAGACGATGCTTGCCAAGACGCTGTAACTCATGGGCAAGAATATTGAGTAATACTTCAGAATCTGAATCCGTATTAATATGCCTGAGGTCATCCCTGAATAGTTCCCGCTTCAACTCCTCACCATTGGTTAGATTGCCATTGTGTGCAAGTGATATTCCATAAGGGGAATTAACATAGAACGGTTGAGCCTCTGCAGAAGAAGCACATCCCGCCGTTGGGTAGCGAACATGTCCAATACCAATATTGCCCTTGAGGTTAAGCATGTGTCGTGTGTGAAAAACATCACGCACTAAACCATTGCTCTTGCGTAGATAGAGCCTGCGATCATGGTACGTCATCATGCCCGCAGCATCCTGTCCCCGATGTTGTAATATCGTTAAACCGTCAAAAATGAGCTGGTTTACATACTGTTTGCCAACGATCCCTACGATACCGCACATGATAATCTGTCCTCCTAGCCTGTTAAACTAGTCTCAGGTTGATTAATTTCTGGTGGTTTATCTTCGACAGGTCCATCCGTCATTATTTCATATCCGTGATAATTAGAAATATTTTCTGGCATATATTGCCCTGACCAGACAGCCACTCTCTCAAAAGGCTGAATGACTCTGGAATCACCCCACCATGGCTCTTGTGGTAGCGCTGTAAACCCTCCAAGGAAAACTATGACTTCTACAATGATGCCGCCCAGAGCAATACCAAAGAACAAACCGAGTATTCTGTCTGCTGCTGTTAAACCTGATCTACCCAATAATTTTACGATAAGGAAACCAATGCCCGTCAGTATCATCAGACTGATAACAAAAAGACCAACAAATGCCAGGATTGTTCTTAAAACAGGGGTATTCACTGATGCTTCAAGTAATGGTGTGAATGCGGGAGAAAATTTGATTGAAATACCCAAAGCCAGTGCCCATGCCAGCAATGAGAATATAATATTCAGAAATCCATATATCACACCTGCGATAGCTGGCAAGGCAACGATAAGCAGAATAGCGATATCAACAGATTGCATTAATATCTATTCCTGTTGTATTCCATGTAGCCCAATCATCAGGGATAACTCACGACAATCCCATCAAGCTGCATTTTTTCTTTCAGTTTCTTCAATAACATGTCTGCCTCTGATCGTTTTATCTCCGGGCCGACCCTTACTCGATAACTGTTTCTACCGTCTTTTTTGATTGGTTCTACAAATGATGGATAACCTGCCTGCCGTAATTTTGTGTTCAAGGATTGAGCATTATCCTCATCAGTGAAGCTACCTAATTGAACGATCCATGCAGATAGACCTACTGTCGCTTTCACCTCAACTCCTGTTGTTGCTTCCTTCTGTTCTATCGCTTGTTTGCCAGCGTTATTCTCGTTAGCCGTTATAACCTTCTCAGCAACCACTTTCTGCTCAACGATCGCATCATTATTTTGGCTTTTCCCTGATTCGACATTTTCCGGGTCAATCGGAGTTAATGAAGAATTATCATCACTCTCAATGACAGGAATAATCCTTGAATTAAAGTTTGACTCTGGTTTTTCAGGGATATTTGAGCCTAAAATCACCTCTGTTTCCGGGGAATCAGTAAATATAATTGGAATAAAGATTACAGCAACCGCGACCAATACAGCCGCACCCACTAATCGTTCCTTTAATTTTTGTTCCATAATTTTTAATCAGTTACCACGTGTTAGCTATCTATATTTCAAGGTATTTTATTGCATCGCCGACGGATAGAAAAGATCCGGTTACCACAATGCGATCATGCATTCCAGTTTCATCCTGTAACTTGAGAAAAACATTGGCCACAGTATCACTTTCTGATATTGGAACGGTCACCCCCAGATCCAGTAGTTCATTCTTCAGTATTCCACTGTCACTACCCCGTGAATTTGAGATGCTAACCGTATGCCAGTAGTCAGCTACTTCTATCAACTCACTCAGAACACCCGTTTGATCCTTATCTTTCAACATTCCAATAATGATGTGCGTTTTACCACTATTAGGAAATTGTTTTAAATTATGAACCAGGGTTCTGGCAGCCTGGGTATTATGTGCCACATCAAGAATTGTCTGTGTCCCTTCAGTCAACATCTGAAACCTGCCGGTAAGACTGAAATTCTTCAGCCCCTTTTCTATGGCTCCTGCTTTAATCGGTAATCTTGATTTTAATGTATTCAGAACCATCAGGACACCTGCAGCATTTTGAACCTGACAACTATTATATTGGCCCGGACGTGGCAAACTTTCATAAACCAATGAGCCCCATTGCCAGGACCAGTGATCATCAGATAATTTGTAATTGAAATCCCGACCGGGAATATACAATGTCGCACCTATTTCCTCAGCATATTGCAATACGGTCTCCGGTGGATGAGGATCAGAACAGATAGCAGGCTTATCACTACGAAAAATACCTGCTTTTTCACGGGCGATTGTTTCACGATCAAAACCTAACCACTGCATATGATCCAGATCGATACTTGTAATCAGGGCGACATCAGCATCTAAACAATTAACTGCATCAAGCCGACCTCCCAGGCCCACTTCAAGTAAAGCAACATCAATATCTGTGTGATGAAAAATATCCAATGCTGCAAGTGTGCCAAATTCAAAATAGGTTAATGAAATATCACCTCTTGCATGATCAATTCTGCTAAAAGACTCACATAACATTTCATCGCTAACTTCAACACCATTGAGTTTTATCCGCTCGTTGTAACGTATGAGGTGCGGAGAGGTATAGCATCCGGTTTTATAGCCAGAATTACCCAGTATCGATTCCATCATGGTGACACTGGAGCCCTTACCATTGGTTCCAGCGACACTAATAACTGTGAAATCGGGATTGAGTAATCCCATATTTTCGGCGACAGCAGTGCATCGATCCAGACCCAACTCTATTGCCGTGAAATGCAATTCTTCCTGCCATTCCAGCCAATCATGGAGATTATCAAATCTCATGGCATCTTTATCGAAATGACTCTGAGGCATAGATTCTGCGTTCATGGCTGATAATTCAGGATCAATTCTAGGCTGTTTTGTTATTTAGAATGGACAGTATAGAAGATATTTTCTCACGCATCTCACGTCTATCAACGATCATGTCTATATCACCATGCTCCAGAAGGAACTCACTTCTCTGAAAACCTTCCGGCAATGTTTCTCGTACGGTCTGTTCGATCACTCTCGGCCCAGCAAATCCTATTAATGCATTGGGCTCAGCAATATTTATATCACCAAGAGTTGCCAGACTGGCAGAAACTCCTCCCATTGTTGGGTTAGTCAATACTGATATGTAGGGTAATTCTCTGGCAGCCAAATTTGCCAAAGCAGAACTCGTCTTTGCCATTTGCATTAGCGATAATATTGCCTCCTGCATGCGTGCCCCACCACTGGCAGAAAAACAGACTAATGGGACATCGTTGTCAATTGCTGCCTCTGCTGCCAGGACAAATTTCTCCCCAACAACGGCACCCATCGACCCAGCCATAAAATTGTATTCGAATGCTGCAACCACAACAGGTATTTCATTTACTCGCCCCATAAGCACAACCAGGGCATCTTTTTCTTTTGTCTGCTTTTGGGCCTGACTCAAACGATCTTTATATTTTTTACTGTCACGGAACTTTAGCTTGTCGACAGGTTTGATCTCGCTACCTATTTCGACTCGTGGCTCTGGATCCAGAAAATATTCGATTCGAGCACGAGCGCCAATACGCATGTGGTGAAAACATTTAGGACAAACTTCGAGGTTTCTCTCAAGTTCTGCTCGATATAAGACGGCACTACATTCATCGCACTTGGACCACACACCTTCAGGCACTGTGCGTCTGGACGCACCATCTGTTTTAATTCTTGAAGGAAGTAATTTAGTAAACCAGCTCATAATTCTCTATTAATTGTTTTTTTATTGAATAATTATACGACATCGATTGCTTGCCGCATTGTCGAAAGATAAGTACTTATTGATTTTATCGAAGCTGCAGAATCGTCATCCAAATCCCCCACGAGTTCAACGATGGGGCTACCGATGACGACCGCATCACACATTTTGGCGACATTTGCGGCACTTTCAGGGTCTCTAATTCCAAATCCGACGCCAACGGGTAAATTTGAATGCTGTTTAATTGTAGTAAGCGATTCCTGTACAGAATTTATATCCAGGCGATTGCTCCCTGTGACACCTTTAAGAGAAACATAATAGAGGAAACCACTCGCCATTTTCGAAATATATTTCTGTCTCTCAACATTGGTTGTCGGTGAAATCAAAAAGATCAAGTCGATATCATACTTCGCCATAATTTCTTTTAGTTGCCCAGCTTCTTCAGGAGGCATATCTACTATTAATGCACCATCTACCCCGGCTTCTGATGCTGCTTTTGCAAAAGTTTCATAACCCATCACTTCAACTGGATTTAGATAGCCCATTAAAATAACAGGTGTCTGCTTATTTTCTTTGCGGAAATCAACCACCATAGATATAACATCATGCAATGATGTGTCATGCACAAGAGCTCTCTCACTACCTCTTTGAATAACTGGTCCATCTGCCATTGGATCAGAGAAAGGCACGCCTAATTCAATCAGGTCAGCACCACCATCAACTAATGCATTCATCAATGGTAGTGTAAATTCTGGTTGGGGATCTCCAGCGACAATAAAAGGAATCAGACCTTTACGATTTTTTTCTTTCAATTCATTAAAACAGTTTGCTATACGGCTCATAATATAAATTTAAATATCTCATTATTTATAATTTTTAATGTAAGACTAAATTTCAGTCACAGGCTATGGGCTAGGCCTTTTTCAATTCTAACTTTATCTCCAGGAGCTCAATCGCCATATCTGGCATATCTTCGTAGTTATGTGATTCATGCGAGGCTAACCAATGATTTACAGTATCTGTTTTGACTTTCAACAGCTCTGCCACTTCTCTTCTCTCCAATTCGTATTCAGCCAGTAGCTCAATCAATCTATCTCTGTTATTCATAGCAACTCTCCTACCCAAAGGGCATAGCAATCTACAGGGTAATACCTTCTAATGTAGCAACAGTTTGAATGTCTTTGTCACCACGGCCAGACAGATTCACGATGATTATTTCATCCTTTTTCATTTTCGGTACTAATTTTGCAGCATATGCTAAGGCATGACTGGATTCTAATGCTGGCATAATGCCTTCAATTTTTGTTAAATCGTGAAATGCGTGCAACGCTTCATCATCATTAATGGCAACGTACTTAGCACGTCCACTATCCTTCAACCATGAATGTTCAGGCCCAACACCCGGATAATCAAGGCCTGCCGAAATAGAATGAGTTTCTATAATCTGGCCGTTGTCATCTTCCATTAGATAAGTTCTATTGCCATGTAAAACTCCGGGTCTGCCGGCATTCAAAGGGGCTGCATGACGACCTGTTTCAAGACCCAGACCGCCTGCCTCTACACCATAAATCGCAACATCTTTGTCATCAATAAAAGGATAAAACAGACCTATAGCATTTGAGCCGCCCCCAACACATGCAATCAGTGCATCGGGTAATCGTCCAGCCTGCTTGATGCATTGTTGTTTTGCTTCACGGCCAATCACGGTCTGGAAATCTCTCACCATTACAGGATAGGGGTGTGGTCCAGCGACCGTGCCAATGATATAAAACGTGTCATCAATATTTGTTACCCAATCGCGCATCGCCTCATTAAGGGCATCTTTTAAAGTCCTGGAACCGGACTCTACAGGCACCACTGTTGCGTCCAATAATTTCATACGGAAGACATTGGTTGACTGTCTTTTGATATCTTCAGAGCCCATATAGACAATACATTCAAGACCGAGCCTGGCCGCGACGGTTGCCGTGGCAACCCCGTGTTGTCCGGCACCGGTTTCTGCAATAATTCTGGTTTTTCCCATACGCTTTGCCAACAAAGCCTGGCCAACCGTGTTGTTTACCTTGTGTGCACCGGTATGATTCAAGTCTTCACGTTTCAGATAAATCTGGGCACCGCCCAAAATTTCTGACCAACGCCTGGCATGGTACAAGGGTGATGGTCTTCCGACGTAGTGATGTAATTCATCATCAAGTTCAGCCAGGAACTCCGGATCCTTAAGATAACGTGTATAGGCTTCTGTTAATTCTTCCAAAGGGCCCATCAATGTCTCGGCGACAAATTTTCCGCCGTATGGCCCAAAATGGCCATTCTCATCAGGCAAACTATTATTTTGCATGTAAAACCTCTTGTATAAATTCTTCTATCTTCGCAGCATCCTTGATTCCCTTATCAATTTCAACACCACCACTTACATCAACAGCATAGGGGGATACCTCAGATATAGCAGCAGCTACGTTTTTATGTGTTAATCCACCAGCCAGTATAATCGGCTTATTTAGATCTGCGGGCACTCTTGACCAATCAAATTTTTGTCCCGTCCCGCCCTGGGTGCCTTCTACAAAACTGTCAAGTAATAAAGCACTCGCATCAGCATAGACATGACTTAATTGCAAAAGATCGACATCATCTCGCATTCTTATTGCCTTGATATATGGCCAGCCATATTCCTGACATATTTTCTGGCTCTCTTCTCCATGAAATTGCAATAAATCTACAGGGACAGTGTCTAAAACCGACCTGATTTCTTCATCTGACGCATTCACAAACAAGGCAACCTTACTAACAAATGGGGGTAATGATTCAGCTATCTCAGTAGCTTTTTCTACGGTTATATATCGTGGGCTTTTTTCATAGAACACTAGACCTATGGCATCTGCTCCTGATTCAGCAGCATTAAGTGCATCTTC
>JAKZTI010000131.1:0-4666 GCA_047517145.1 Gammaproteobacteria bacterium | reverse complement strand
GATACGATATAAGATCATAGAGGCTTGAACATAAAACTATGGCCGAAAAAAAAGGACCGCGAGGTCCTTTTTTTAACAACTTACAATATTAAAATTATTTGTTGTTGATGTACATTGTTACTTCAAAACCGAAACGAATGTCGCTATATTCTGGTGTATCCCATTTCATGATATTAATCCTCTTGTTGGTTAACGTTAATTCAACTAAAACTCGTCGTTAATAATGCAGATATTGTGCCAATTTTAGAAATAATTATATATCTATTAAATACAATGACTTAAATTAACGTGATTAAAAATGGTTCTAACGATTGGTTGTGATTCTGGTTAAAAACTGGTTCATTTTAACCAGAAGAACCAATATTAATCATCAATTACGACCCCCCAGGGGAATTTGCCAACAGCAATTGTTTTGATCACCTCGTTGCTTGAAGTATCAATAACAGACACGGTGCCACTGACACCATCCGTACTAAAGACGCGACGACCATCTTTTGTGATTGCCAGACCCCAAACACGTTTGCCTACAGGGATGCTTTTGATGACCTCCAGTGTATTTGCATCCATCAACCACACACTATTTGAGCGACCCCCGGCAACATAGATGTGCTTTTCGTCCTTACTCAAGATGACATCCTTGGGTTTGCTCTTGGTGTCTTCCAACTGCGCACGTTTTATAATCTTCACATTTTCCATGTCTATCTTGACGATTTCACCAGTAATTTCAGCGGTGGCATAGGCAGTCTTGTTATCCTTTGTAAAGACCGCGGCACGTGGCCGTGAACCCACCAGGATGTTATCGGTGATTGTATTTCCGGGCACTGTAATTACATGCAACATATTGGTTGATTCACTGGTAACAATGACTTTAGTACCATCCGGCGAGATGGCGACGCCTTCTGGCTCGAGTCCTACCTGAATCTCAGCAATCAGTTCACCAGTCCTGGGGTCGTAGACGGTTGCCTTTGCGTCATCTTCATTAGAAATGTAGATGTTGCCATTGGGATGAACTGCAAATGTTTCTGGATCAGAACCAGACTTGAATTTTCGCAACACCTCAAGCGTCTTCGGATCAAATACAGCAATAAGGTTTTCTTCGCTGACGGCGACATAGACTTCAGTACCATCAGGTGAAATACCAATACCACGAGGGCGTTCACCGATTGCAATTTCACCTTCTACCTCAAGTGTTTCACCATTGATAACACTCACTGTGTTGCTTTTTTCATTGGTGATAAAAATTCTGCCTGTTGGTTCGGCAAAAATATTTTGTGATAAAAATACATACAAACATGCACTGGCTAAAAAATATTGTTTCATTAACTCTTCTCCTAATAAATATTATCTGTTGTTATTTTGCGCAGCTTAAAAGGCCCAGACTATCCAGGGTAGGGGGCTTGGCAACACCACGAACGGGCGCCTCAGCAACAATATTTCCATCTTCAACAAGAATCATTAATTGTCGCAGTTGACCTGTCTCACGAAAATTCATATTACTACCTTTCTGGCCATCAAAAGAAAGATCCGTTTTTAAATGAGTAAGCATGTGTTTTGCATCACTAATATTTTCTCTGGCGACCGAGTCAGATGTCATTTTTACTGCGGCCCAGCCAGCCCAGGCATAGTCATCCATCGTTTGGCCTTGTTTCTTTTTAAATCGTTTATTCAGATCTCTGGCAGCAAATTTCACAAAATCTCCATGCCATGCCTGTGCGGTTACATTTGAATCTGGTTTCTTTTGATGCCACTGTGCAACGGCATCTGCTTTCATACTGCTGCTGGGGATGGTGTGTAATGCATTCGGCAAGCAAGCCGTTCTGAGGATGTCATCTTCAAGACTGAGGTTAAAGACAGCGATATCTGTCAGTTGATCACTTATTTTATTAAAGGTATTTATATCAACAGCCGTGAGTACTGCAATATATTTGCTGTAGTCAGAGTTAAGTGCATTCGCAGGGGAGATGATGTCTAGCTGGTAATTTTGCCCAAGAAATTGACCTTGCAAATTAGCTTCATAAAGCCCTTGTTGTACACCGAGCAGGGCGGTGTGATCTTCTTCTCCAACATAGATGATATCAATTTCAATTGTCTCTGCAGAGGCGTAGAAAGAGGTAAAAAACAAGAGATTCAGGCTGATAAACAGCATTTTAATGTTTTTCTTTAACATAAGGTTGTTATCTCTTTTTATTCAGTTAGTTATGACTGTTAATAGATATGTTCACGAATGGAGGAAGCCGGCTACCTTATTAACCATACAGCGTATGACATCAGACTGTATCGTAAATTCAATCCAGAGGGGATAGGAGTTTTGCCCTTTATTTAGCCCTGGTTATTAAATTAAGATTGGTGTAATGGATATAACTAAGACGATTGCCAGTGTTTGCGGCGGCGATAAATAGTTGCGCGGTCGATATTTAAAATCCTGGCTGCCTTGCTGATATTGCCGCCAGTTTGAATCAGTGTCTTTCTTATCAAATCGTCTTCATTGTAGCGAAGACTCGCCGGTGCGTGACTGGCACGTTTGCCGCTGGTAAAGACAATCGCGCAACCAGGGTATTTACCATCCATCCCCACAGGTTTGATCAGACAGGGAATGGAACCCATGATCTTGTTTTGTGGATTCAGTTCGCATTCTTTTTCGAGTCCCTCCCTGATACAGGATTGCACGTTAAACCAGAGTTCTGGATGGCTTAGAGTGAATGGGATTTTCAACAAATCCGGTGATGAGCTATTTAACAGATCATAGGCATATGAATTGATATCAATAACATATCCATTTTCATCAAGCACAAGCGATGCATCGTTGGGCCATTTCATTCGAATTTCGTTATAGGCAGACCGCAAGATATCACGGGTTTTGAGTTGCATGACCAATAAATCAGCTTCTATTGATTGGGTTACCGATATTGCTAGCGCCATTGCCTCTACGCATACTTTGTCTGCTGGGCCGGTGATATCAATACACCCCAGAACTGCATGATTACTTGGATTGTGAATAGGCGCGCCGTAACAAACCCAGGGTTGCCAACCCTGACAGAAATGCTCTGAACCTAAAACGAGTTCTGGGCGACCAAGGGCCAATGCCGTGCCTATACCGTTAGGACCAACCAAGTTTTCATTCCAGCCGCCACCAGGCCTGAAATTAATTTTTTCAAGATGATCCTGAATTTTCCGATGACCTACTGAATATAAAATACTGCCCGTGTGATCTGCAAGAACGATGATGTGTGCTGTGCTTTCAACGGTCTGCGCCATCCTGTCGAGAACATTTTTCCCAGATAACCCCAGGTTTTCATGATGTAGTTTTGCTTCTATTTCTTCAGTAGATATAACCGAGCGGGCGCGTTCATCATGAGGGCTAATGGCGAGATCACGACAACGTAACCAGCTTTTTGCAATGACGGGTCTCAGGTTTTTACCACTAAGCTTTCCGGTATCAACAAAAGATTCCCATTCACTGGTAATCGCATTTAGCGATGCAGTGACATTACCTGGAATAACACTTTTTGTCATTTCTAAGCTTGTCATTTTCACAATACTACTCCTAAGAATGAGGACAATCGATAACTAAAATCTTGCTGAGAAATATTATTAAAATAGAGTCTTGTGGCATTTTGCAACACTATTGGTGTTTATTATTTACAAATACCTCATCCATTTGTTATTGCGCCAAATACATTACTGATATACACAAACATTGTGTCTATAATTGTGTCGTCAGTGCTCATATTTGATGAAGTCTATACTGATTGTTTTTTCGTCTAAGGTTGCTTAGATGTTGCAGTTTCAACTACCTTGTTTGAATCATCGGGAGGAGGGAGCGGATGCTTAAATCTCTACAGATAGAGCCGGAAAAGTGTACCGGTTGCTTACAATGTGAAATGGCTTGTTCCTATGAAGCCACAGGATTATTCAACCCGGCAAAATCCAGAATTAAAGTATTCACTTTCCATAATGAAGGTCGATTTGTCCCCTATACATGTACGCAATGTGAAGAGGCCTGGTGTATGCATGCCTGTCCGGTTGAAGCGATTGTTATCAATGAAGCCACAGGGGCAAAAGAAATACTTGAAGACATTTGCGTGGGCTGCAAAGTCTGTACGGTCGCCTGTCCTTTTGGTACGGTCAATTATGAACAAGACACCGGGGTGGTTATAAAATGTGACTTATGTGGCGGTGATCCCCAGTGCGCCAAGGCCTGCCCAACCGATGCAATTACTTATGTTGATGCAGATCATACTGGTTTAGAACGTATGCGTGCGCATGCGGCACAAAATCTTCCCCAAGATAGTGCACAAGCGTAGGAGGATAATAAATGGCTTGGACACAAAATGTTTTACGTATCAATTTGACCGATGGTTCGATTTCAAAAGAACCGCTAAATATGGAATGGGCCAATGATTACCTAGGACAACGCGGGTTGGCGACCAAATACCTGGTCGAAGAAATTGATCCCATGTGTGATGCGCTTGGTCCTGACAACAAACTCATCATGACAACAGGACCCCTGACAGGGACTATGGCATCAACAGGAGGACGTTATTCGGTCGTGACTAAGAGTCCATTAACAGGCGTCCTGGCCTGCTCTAATTCTGGTGGATTCATCGGTGCTGAAATGAAAAGTGCAGGTTGGGACATGATCATATTCGAAGGCAAGTCACCCAAA
>JAKZTI010000130.1:0-3068 GCA_047517145.1 Gammaproteobacteria bacterium | reverse complement strand
AAAACCAGCTTCTTTCATCGCAGCCTTTTGGCAAATCTACCATATACCAACCCAGGCCAAATAAAGTGAACAGTAATATTGCCATCACCCAATGCAATATTATTGCAGTGGTACTGTATTTTTCTTGATTCGTTGTCATTCACATTATCCCAGACAATAAAAAGCCGAGCACCCTATTGGTAACTCAGCGGCATACAATATTTTTAGCAGATTTTTTAATGTTTTAGTTACCGTATATGTTATTTTCCAGATAAAATGCGCAGGTAATAGAATTCTCAGAAAATTAATCACCATAGGGGATGCAACGCAATCGTGCGAATTAATAATTTTTATCAATACATCCTCGTCTGTTTTTTATTGCTGCTGTGCAGCAATGTGCTGGCAGTTGAAAATCAATATGATCTGGTGATATCAAGATCCTCCCAGGAACTCAAAATCATGAACGGCGAAAAGGTTGTTAAACAATTCCGTATTACCTATGGAAAGGGAGGCAAAGGTGCCAAGAGAGTGCTGGGGGACAGGAAGACGCCTTTAGGTGTATACAAAATTGTTAATTTCAAAGGCGATAGTAAATTTCATTATTTTATGCAACTCGACTACCCCAACCTGTTGGATGCCTGGTACGGTTACAAAAATAAAATTATAACTGCAAACGAGTTCAAATATATTACAACATCAATTAAAAATGATGGCGTTCCCCCTCAAGATACAAAATTAGGAGGCTATATTGGTATACATGGGCTGGGGGATACCACAGATCAAAAACTTGCCATTCATAATGAGGTCAACTGGACACAAGGTTGCATCGCCATGACAAATGAAGAAATTAACGTTCTAAAAAAATATGTTGATATAGGTACCAGAGTCATTATTAACGAATAATGAAGCCCTCTCTAACTGCTCTTGTCATTTTTCTGTTTTTATTACAATCAGGGTGTTCTACTGAAGTTGATAAACATGTCAATCAAACAGCCTATTATCAGCTATCGACTGAAAAAGCGCTTGAAGAAGTTCTGGATGATACGATCTTCGCGATTAATGAGCGCAACTTTCGTATTACCGGGCATCTACACATAGGCAAGGGTATCAGGGAAAGAAAGAACGCCGATTTTCCTGATTATGAAGTATTGCTTTATTGCAATCTTGTTAACGCAAAAAAGATGCTCGAACTTGACCCGGAAATGATCAACTCATGCCCAGGTCGAATTACAGTTCGCCAGGACAATAAAAAGGTTATCATTACAGCACCGCTTTGGCCTGTAGATATGAAAAATGAAGTATTAAAATCACATATGCAAAACATGAACGTTTTGGTACGTGAAATAGTCGACTATGCCGCAGATGACTGGTTAGTTGTTTATGACAGAGAAACTGTTGATACGGAATAATTAATTCATAATTTTTTATCAGAGAGAACAATTAATGCAAAAGCATGAACACCATTTATTTCTCGTCTGGTTAATTTTTACAGGTGTCGTTTTCTTTCTATTGCTCCTCGCATGGCAACAAGATGTTCTTTATCTTTTGTACTCCACAGATCGCAGCAAGATATCCGTAGTCATATCACTACTCTATTTTTGCGTGACTATTCACTGTGCAATGAGAGTCTTTAACATTTCATCGCAGATCAACGACTCCAGAAAAGTTGAATCAATGATTATTAAAGAAAAAAATCTGAAATTGGAGCTTTCAGAAAATAAAGTAAAAATCGACAATGAATTATTTTTGCCAGATTGCCTGGTCACTGACTACATTCACGACCTTATCAGCAAAACAAACACTGAAAGAGATAATCCAGAAGTCAGAAATACCGGTTCTGACCATATCGAATATTATGAATCAAAACTAAAATCACCCCATGAGATTGGCTGGTTCGCTGCAGATATTATGATCAAGATGGGTCTATTAGGCACAATCGTAGGATTTATTCTTATGCTGGATTCAGTCTCTAATATTACTGATTTTGACGTCACCACCATGCAAAAGATACTCAGCTATATGAGTTCCGGCATGGGCACTGCGCTTTACACTACATTAACCGGATTGGTCTGTAGCATGCTAGCAGCAACACAATATCTAATGCTTGATCGAAGCTCTGATGATTTAATTGATTCAATCAGACACCTTACTCGAGTCTACGTTTTACCAAGGTTGAGCTAACACATGTCTGCCAGAGAAAGATTTAAATCTGATCCATTTACCGATCTATTATTTAATGCACTACTGGGATTCACTTTCCTTTTTCTTGTCGCCATCATGTTCATGAATCCTGAGGCCAAGAGTGGCATCATTGATCCAAAAGCAGAATATATCATCACCATCACCTGGGAAGATAACAGTCCTGATGATATTGACACCTGGCTCGAAGATCCCGATGGTCGAATAATATGGTTCAGGAATGCAGAAGCAGGATTAATTCATCTTGACCGCGACGACAGAGGTAAACTGAATGACACCATCACTATCAATGGTGAAGTAGTTGAAAACCCCCTTAATCAGGAAATTGTCACCATCCGTGGCGTAGTCAAAGGTGAGTATATTGTAAATCTACATTACTACGCATCAGAAACGGCTAAACCTGTTGACGTCAATGTACGTCTGGTAAAAGTCAATCCAAAATTGGAAGTTATTTATTATGGCACAGTCAAATTGGAAGAAGTCGGTACAGAAAAAACTGCTTTTAGATTCAACATTGGCAGGGATGGTAAAATAACAAAGCTAAGTTTTATACCAAAACAACTGGTCTCTAAACGACTGGTCTCTCTGGAATAAACAGCTACATACAAATCACTTAATACTGAGAATTAAAGATAGAGGAATATCAAACGATGACACTGGGAATTTCTGGCCTTATTGCTGCATATACAGTACTTGCAGTACTATTATTAAGTATTAATCTGTATTCCAAATGGTCATGGCAAGTCAAGGCTATTACGATTATTGTTACTTCGGCTTTTTACATAATCTCCTATTTCTCATTTCCACCATTATTAGGCTGGCCGACAGAACAGACACTACCATCTCATTTCAGATTGCTTTCAACAGAAGTACAACAACCCGATAAATTA
>JAKZTI010000129.1:0-5610 GCA_047517145.1 Gammaproteobacteria bacterium | reverse complement strand
CATTGGTGCCTGTCGGTGATGTTGTTTCACGACTGTATGAGATCCGTCTCAATTTTCAGGAAACAGGATGGATGACAGGACATGCTGTGCGCATCAAAGTCCCTACAGCGAAACCTCAAAATGCCCTGGTAGTCCCACGAGATGCCCTGGTTATCAGGGAAAATATTCTTAAAGTTTTTCGTATACTGGAAGACAACACAGCTGAAGTTGTCTTTGTGGAGACAGGTATCGCAAGCGAAGACCTGATTGAAATCATAGGTGAGATCAATGAAGGTGATAAAATTGTGATCCGGGGTAATGAAAGATTGAACCCGCAGCAGCAAGTCAATATTCAGCAGCTTAATATTCAATAAGACCATTATTCAATTAGGTCAATCAGTCGTGAATCTAACAAAGTTAAGTCTGGATAATCATGTGGCTGTTATTGTTGCCTTATTACTGGCGACACTCTTTGGTTCGATCAGTCTCTATCGTCTGCCCATCCAGTTGACCCCTGAAATCCAGGAGCCTGAAATTACCATCAAGACAAACTGGCGGGCGGCAGCACCCAATGAAGTAGAAGCAGAAATCATAGAACCTCAGGAAGATGTTCTGCGTGGTTTGCCAGGCATGACCAGGTTATTGGCAAAGGCGCAAGAAGGCAGAGGTGAAATTACCATTACTTTCTCCGTTGAGATGGATCTGCGCCGGGCATTGGTTGAAGTGATTAACCGCCTCAATCAGGTGCCCAGTTATCCTGATGATGTTGATGAACCCACGATCAGTACTGTTGGTGGTAATGCACGCGCAATTGCCTGGTTTATTATCAAACCATTAGCAGGGAATGACAGAGACATCTCGAGTTATCTGAACTATGTTGAAGAAGTTGTGCAGACCCGATTCGAGCGCATTCCGGGTGTTGCACGCTCCGAGATATTCGGTGGTAGAGAACGCGAAATCAGAATTACTTTTGACCCACACAAAACCGCCAGCCTTGGTATTCAAATCCCTCTTGCATCTACAATCATTAGTGGTGGCACAGATATATCTGGTGGTTTTGTAGACATTGGAAAGCGCGAATACAGTCTCAGGTATGCAGGAAAATATCGTGTGGATGATATAAATGGATTAATTGTGGATTGGCGAGAGGGCTTTCCGGTTTATTTACGAGATATTGCTGTCGTTGAAGAACGTTTGGTAGATAGAAACAGTTTTGTGATCACCAAAGGCGAGTTATCTATTGCAATCAATGCACAAAGAGAAACAGGTGTGAATGTCTTGCAGGTAATGGATGGTTTACAGGAAGCTGTGCAAGAACTGGCAAAGGGGCCATTGGCCAGGGCAAATCTCACCATTGAACAGGTTTATGACGAAACGACTTATATTGACAATTCGATAGATATGTTGGTTCGTAATCTGTCGCTGGGTATTGCCCTGGCCATTGCTGTCCTCTGGTGGTTTTTAAGACGTTTACGCACCACTTTAGTTGTTGCCGTATCTATCCCTGTATGTTTATTAACAAGTTTTATCGTACTGGAAATCACGGGAAGAACACTGAATGTAATCTCACTGGCCGGTTTAGCATTTTCAGTTGGCATGGTGCTGGACGCATCAATCATCGTGCTGGAAAATATCGTTCGCTTGCGAGAACAGGGAAAGGATTTGGATGTTGCGTCATTACTTGGTGCAAATCAGGTTTGGGGGGCTTTATTGGCCTCAACAATAACCACGGTAGCAATATTTCTCCCGATTGTTTTTCTCGAAGATGAAGCGGGACAGTTATTTGCAGATTTGGCCATCACCATCACTTCAGCGATATGTATTTCTCTTATTGTCGCCATCACCGTGATTCCCAGTTTCGCGAAACATTATATTGGTGAACAAAAAGTCATTGATCCCCATCATCATTGGTTGCAGAAAGTGAGTAATATTGTGATGTCTCTAAGTAATGGGGCCGCAAGACGATCATTCTGGATCATTATTCTTATTACCATGCCATTGTGGCTGGCGTGGGTTCTACTACCAAAAGCAGATTATTTACCTGAAGGAAATCGAAATCTTGTTTTTGCCTATATATTACCTCCACCGGGGGCCAATATTGGACAAATAGAAAATGAAATGGGCGATGTTATTGCCCAGCGTATCGCGCCCTATTTAACGGGGGAGAAACGACCACAAGTAAAACATTATTTCTTTGTGGCCTTTCCTCAAGGTGTCTTCATGGGTGTCAGGGCTGTTAATGATGAAGAAACCGGGGCGTTGCTTCCAGTATTGAATACGGTTATTCAGGGTTTTCCGGATACCATCGCCTTTGCCAAACGAGCCTCCCTGTTCGGTGGTTTTGGTGACGGAAGAAGTATTGATATGGATTTACATGGTCGTAATATTGCTGAAATTATGGCTGCCGCGGGTAAAGGTTTTGCCCTAATACATGAAAAAATACCCGGGGCAAGCGTTAGACCATTTCCAGGACTTGAGTTGGCTCAACCTGAATTGCGTCTGATTCCTGATGATAGACGTATTTCTGAGGCAGGTTGGAACAGGGCACAGATGGCAGGCATTATCCGCGCACTGGGGGATGGTTTGTATCTAGGTGATTATTTTAATGGTGAGGAAACACTGGATATTATTGTTCGTTCTAAACCATGGGATTCACCTGAAGAACTTGAAGCAATACCGCTGGCTACACCGCGAGCAGGCATTCTACCTTTAAGCGAACTGGTTAATATTCAAAGAACATCAGGGCCAGAAGAGATCCGTCGCGTGAATCGACGCCGTACTGTCACACTGCAGATCACGCCTCCTGTAAATCTATCTCTTGAAGAAACGCTGGATATTCTACGAACAGAAATAGAACCTGATGTCCGTGCAGTCATGCCGATTGATGGAGATATTAATTACACGGGAACTGCAGACAAGCTTGCATCTGCTGTCACCAATATGAAAGGAAGCTTTATATTGGCAATATTTATCCTATATTTGTTGATCAGTGCACTTTTTAAGTCCTTCAAGGACAGCTTATTGGTGATATTCTCCATTCCATTAGCTACGGTAGGTGGAATTATTGTCTTAAAACTGATGAATACAATTCCCCAGAAATTCTTCAATGTACCGTTGTTCCAGGCAATGGATTTGTTGACGATGATAGGATTTATTATTCTTCTTGGCCTGGTTGTTAATAATGCTATTTTACTTGTGCATCAGGCACGTGCAGGTGAACGAGAGGGATTGTCGAGAAGGAATGCCGTTGAACAGGCTGTAAATATTCGGTTACGACCGATTCTCATGAGCACGCTGACGAGTATATTTGGAATGTTGCCGTTGTTACTCGTACCAGGCGCTGGTGCTGAATTATACCGGGGATTAGCCGGCGTTATCGTTGGTGGTATGATGATCAGCACTATTTTTACACTGATATTATTGCCGTGTATGCTTCGTATTGGTGAGGGCAGGGCTGTAACAGGCACATGAAAAGCTGGCAGGCTATTCTATACTTGGAATGATTGAATTTTATTAGTATTTTTATATCGTATGATTACCAGATACAGGATTTAGATGTTAAAAAAATGAATTTCCAATTTCCGATTTTTACTATTTTGGTTTATAGCCTTTTAGTGACATATGCGCATGCAACAAGCTATGAGTTGAAGGACAGTACAGATTCTGTTATCGGCAAGCTGGATTCAGCCGTTGTCGGTAGAGAAAACACTCTACTTGATATAGCCAGAGAATATGGTTTTGGCTATCAGGATCTGAAATTACTGAATCCAGAAATAGATACCTGGATGCCAGAAGATGGTGAGGTCGTTCAACTACCGTCCAGATTCATATTGCCCAATGTCCCAAGAAAAGGTGTGGTTTTGAATATTCCTGAAATGCGTCTGTATTATTTCCCTCCGCATAAAAAAGGCGAGCCTGTTGAGGTGTTCACCTATCCATTGGGGATCGGTAGAGAGGGATGGGCTACACCCTATAAAAAAACGCGTATCATAGGCAAGAAAAAGCATCCTGACTGGCGCCCACCAAAATCCATACTTAAAGAACATGAAGATGCTGGAGATCCATTACCTGAAATTGTTAAGGCAGGGCCTGATAATCCTTTAGGCGATTATGCCTTGAGACTCGGTTTGCCCGCCTATCTAATTCATGGAACCAACAAGCCATGGGGCATTGGTATGCGTGTTAGTCACGGATGTATCAGGTTGTATCCTGAAGATATTGCAGAGCTATTTCATAAAGTAAAGGTGGGTACCACCGTAAATATTATTAATAATCCCTATAAAATAGGCGGAGCAGATGGCGTGTTGTATCTTGAGGCACACCCACCATTAAACACTGCCACGAGAGATGAATATGGAAATGTAGCTGAGTCAGTGGGTGAATATGGCGAGCCTATCAATCGGGCCAGTGATTATGGTACCGTGAACTTTACGCAGGTCGTTGAGATGATCGTGGCATCGACCGGTGAAGATGAATATCTTATTGATTGGGGGATGGCAAAAATAGTCTCCAGTGAGGCCAAAGGGATCCCTGTCGCTATTGGAGTATCTATAGCGAAAGAAACTCAAACCATGAGCCAGGCCGCAGAGAGCGATACGTTAACCTTGAAGTTGGAAACTGCCATTGATGATGCAGGGATTTCAAAAATAGCTAATCAATAGGTAAAACAAAATTATTGAGCCATAATTTAATTGAGTCTGTGCTTATCTGGACCTGGCACAACATCTGTATCGTACTTCCTGTTGATTTTCTAAACAAGTAGACAGGTAATAAATGAACAGGCAATAAAAAACCCCGGATAAACCGGGGTTTTTATATACTTTAAAGCGATGAATTATTTCATCATTGCCTTTTCAAACATACGGTCCATTCTTGCTGCGTTATCATTACAGCAATTCAGAGCTGCCGTAGCGTCTGCCTGAGCCTGTGAAGCTGCATAAGCTGCTTCAGATGCAACAGTATGTGCATTCTGCGCTTGCCCTTGAGCTTGCTGTGCTGCTGCCATTGCAGCGTCAGCAGAAGCCTGAATGGCATTAAGCTGTTCTGTTGTAGCACAACCACCTGCCAGAGTTAATACGAATGCGAGTGCGATGATTTTTGTAAGTTTTGCTTGCATAGTTTGTCTCCCGTTAAACCATTTAATGTATGAGGTACTCCAAAGTTCTCATGGGTGGATAATGACTTATTTTCTAGGGTTTATCAATTGCTTTATCAAGAAATTGTGCGCAATTTCTAAATACTGTTTTTACAGGGATTTACTGCTTTCATCGGCGAAATTTTGATGGTGACTTTTTCATTCTTGCGTCATAATTTTCAATAATAAAATCAGCCAATGATTGTTCGAATGCCAGGATTGGCTTTAATTCACAGTAATCATCGAGCCAGACAAGAATCTCATCAAGGGTCATATGTCCTGCGACTCTGTAGGTATCAGGCATCTGGATATTAAAGGCGGTAAAAAAACCCATAATATAGTCTTTGTACCGTTGCTCCTCATCTGTATTTCTTGAGATATTGTAGCTATGACATGATTTGTTACCCATGCCCCAAATCGCGAAATTGCCATTGCTATCATCCGCCTGCAATTGCACAGGTGTCAGAGCGAGTAAAAACAGAATACTGCATAAATGC
>JAKZTI010000128.1:0-19529 GCA_047517145.1 Gammaproteobacteria bacterium | reverse complement strand
AGGTATTCATTTTTTTTGCTGAATTTTGATTCCACGAACTGAACAATGTCACTGTTAATTGATTTTGCATAAGGTACTCTGAATGAAAAATCATGCAGTATCGCCTCAAAAATCTTTTCAGTGGATCCCCAGAAGGGATAGCGTTTAAGATTAAGTGATTTTAATAATTCAATATCAGCATCGAGATTTGATGAAACAAATTCGAGCTTGGTGTCTACACCAACCGTGCCAAAGATTCTTCTTGTCACAGAATTAAAGAAAGTCTTAATAAAGCCAGCGTCCGGAACCTTCTCTAACCGTCTGCCAAAATAAGAACGAATGGCATTCCAGAGTTCATGATCTTTGACTCCAGTGCCCAGATGACGTCTTAACGCCAGGACAATGCGCCTGACAGATTTCTCGTATAAATCTACACGTTCAACGATATCCTGCTGGTGGCCCCGCCAGTCACGCCTTTCGAAACGGGTTCTGGCACGTCGGGTTATCCTGTGAAATACATTGTTGTAATGGATAAAGCCATCATAGATGATTTGTGATGATTCAGTGATCAGCTTTTTATCTGGCAATTGTGCCATCGACGATATCTCGGTTACATATTTGAAATCAATGCATCAGCGAATTCGCTGCACTTTATTTCTGTCGCGTCATCCATCAATCTGGCGAAGTCATAGGTAACAGTTTTTTGTCTGATTGTTGCATCCATGGCGCTAATGACAAGATCAGCAGCATCTGCCCAACCCAGGTAACGCAACATCATTTCACCTGACAGAATCAATGAACCCGGATTCACTTTGTCAAGATTTGAATATTTTGGTGCTGTGCCATGGGTAGCTTCGAAGATCGCATGTCCCGTGCAATAGTTAATATTGCCACCTGGTGCAATACCAATCCCACCCACCTGTGCAGCCAGTGCATCTGAAAGATAGTCACCATTCAGATTCATTGTTGCAATCACATCAAAATCTTTTGGCCGTGTAAGTATCTGCTGTAATGTAATATCAGCAATGGCATCTTTGATAAGAATTTTTCCAGAATCCAGCGCTTCTTTTTGTTCCTGATCTGCAGCCTCTTGTCCTTTCTTTGCCTGAGTGCGCTCCCATTGATCCCAGGTATAGGTGTGGTCACTAAATTCTGACTCAGCAAGCTGGTAACCCCAGTTTCTGAAAGCACCTTCGGTAAATTTCATAATGTTACCTTTGTGCACCAGGGTAATACTTTTTCTATTATTGTTGATCGCATACTCAATCGCTGCCTTGACTAATCTTTCGGTACCATCTTTTGAAACTGGTTTGATGCCTATTCCTGACGATTCCGGGAAACGAATTTTTTGATATTGGTTTGGAAATGCTTCTTTAAATAATTCCATAAAGCGATTATTTTCGTCAGAACCACTTTCAAACTCGATCCCGGCATATATATCCTCGGTATTTTCCCTGAATATCACCATATCAACTAATTCAGGTCGTTTAATGGGTGAAGGCACACCTTCATACCAACGTACCGGCCTGAGACAGACATAAAGGTCAAGAATTTGTCTGAGGGCAACGTTGAGTGAACGGATGCCACCACCAATCGGTGTGGTTAATGGGCCCTTGATAGCAATCAGGTATTCTCTACAAGTATCCAGTGTTTCGTCTGGCAACCAGCTACCACAAAGCTGATTTGCTTTCTCTCCGGCATAGACCTCTGCCCAATGAATCTTGCGGGCCCCCTGTGAGGATTTTTCTACGGCCGCATCCAGCACCCTGACGGTTGCTGCCCAGACATCCGGGCCAATTCCGTCACCTTCAATGAAGGGAATGACCGGATTGTCTGGCACGCTTAGCTTGCCGTTACATATTGTTATCTTTTCTCCTTTTGATGGGATATTTATCTTGATTGCCAAATTATACTCCCCGAAAATCTGATTTTAATGTGAAAAAGATTTGTCTAAGTGTTCCACAATCGTTGGTTGATGTCACCCAGACTTGGTAGTTATTTGCATGGAACTTAAAGTGGCGATAGAGTCTATGTTAAATAAGGATAACCCGGGCAGGATTCAGTCCGGTTTTGATATTTAAGAAAAGGAAATATTTAAATGATTTGCAGAGACACTCTTAATACAATTTTGTTCATTATCTTCTCCCTGTTCTGTGTATGTAATGCAAACGCCGAGGTTTACAAATGGATCGATGAAAATGGAAAAATAGTCTATGGCGATAAACCAACATCAAGTGATGCCAATAAAATTAAAATAAAAAGAGCTCCCGTACAGGATCCAGTAGTACAACAGCGAAATGAAAGGCAAAACAAGTTGCTGGATGTAATGAAACAGGAACGTGATGAAAGGGATGCCTTGAAAAAAGAAGAAAAGGAAGAGAAAGATAAACAAAAGAAAATGTGCGAGGATGCAAGAAAAGAACTACAGGAAACAAAAGATGCCAGCTTTTTGTACCAGAAAACGGACGATCCGAATAATCCAAGGATATGGACTGATGAAGAACGTAAGGCTGAAGAAATGAGGATTGAAAAATATATAAAAAAGAATTGTTAGCAATCTACCGGGGCACTAATGATTCCTCCAGAGATCATAAAGTGCGTTGCCACTTCTTGTCCATCTAGTACATCCTTGTACATGGTCGCTCTTGCGCATTCATGCGCCCGAGACATTGCCTGCACGGACGCAGGTACTTAGGATTTGTCAGGAACGAAAATCCTGACAGTACGTCCCTCGGCAACTGCTCCTGCGTTGCTCTACCTCCTGCTTCCATGCAGTCGTGTACATAAAAAAGGGCGGTAAGAACCGCCCTTTCACTTTAGTAACTTCCTGATGTTAAGCTACCTTCACCGGGATTTCAGCAAGTTTGCTCGCTGCCCTGGATGCTGCTTCCTGATAGTCATCAACTTGATCGAAATTCAGGTAACGAAAGATATCATCGGCCATTGGGTCAATCTTATCGGCAAACTGCATGTATTCCTCATAGGTTGGAATCTTGCCGAGGATTGAAACCACGGCAGCAATCTCTGCTGAAGATAAATAAACGTTGGCACCATCACCCAGGCGATTTGGGAAGTTACGTGTTGACGTTGAGACTACCGTGGAATTCGCCTCAACACGTGCCTGGTTGCCCATGCATAAAGAACAACCTGGCATTTCAGTTCTGGCACCCGCCGCATCGTAGATGTCGTAATATCCTTCCTCCTTTAGTTGTTTCTCATCCATCTTGGTTGGTGGCACAACCCATAAGCGGGTAGGTATTTTTTTACCGTACTGTTCGAGTAATTTACCTGCGGCACGGAAGTGACCAATGTTGGTCATGCATGAACCAAGGAAGACTTCGTCGATTTTCGTGCCGGCAACTTCAGCCAATGTTTTAACATCATCCGGATCGTTAGGGCATGCAAGAATCGGTTCTTTAATCTCTGAAATATCAATTTCGATGACTTCAGCATATTCAGCATCTTCGTCTGCTTCCATCAATTGCGGATTTTTGACCCATTCCTCCATGGCCAGCGCACGGCGTTCCAGTGTACGGGGGTCTCCATAATCATTGGTTATCATCCAGCGTATCATGGTGATATTGGAATTGAGATACTCAATGATGGGTTCTTTATTCAGTTTAATGGTACAGCCCGCTGACGAGCGTTCGGCAGATGCATCAGACAGTTCGAATGCTTGTTCAATTTTCAGATCTGGCAGACCTTCAATTTCAAGAATACGACCGGAGAAGGCATTGACCTTGCCCTCTTTCTCAACAGTAAGCAGCCCTCTTTCTATTGCTTTTAATGGAATCGCGTTGACCAGATCGCGTAAGGTAATACCAGGCTGTAATTCACCCTTGAAACGTACCAGAATTGATTCAGGCATATCCAGTGGCATGACGCCAGTTGCGGCGGCAAAGGCTACCAGGCCTGAACCTGCCGGGAATGAAATACCAATCGGGAAACGGGTATGTGAATCACCACCGGTACCGACGGTATCTGGTAACAACATACGGTTTAGCCAGGAGTGAATAATGCCATCGCCCGGGCGTAGGGAAACACCGCCACGTGTCATGATGAAATCGGGCAGGGTGTGGTGTGTTATTTCATCAATTGGTTTTGGATAGGCCGCGGTATGACAGAAAGACTGCAACGTTAGATCGGCGGAGAAGCCAAGACAGGCAAGATCTTTGAGTTCATCCCTTGTCATTGGACCGGTGGTATCCTGTGAGCCAACGGTTGTCATCCAGGGTTCGCAGTAGGTGCCAGGACGAATGCCTTCGACACCACAGGCCTTACCAACCATTTTCTGGGCCAGCGTAAAACCTTTGCCGGTATCTTCAGCCGGCACTGGCTTACGAAATAAATCTGTTTCACCCATCGAAAGTACTTCACGTGCACGAGTTGTCAGTCCGCGTCCGATGATCAGCGGGATACGACCCCCTGCCTGGACTTCATCCAGTAAAATATCAGTCTTTAGTGAAAACTCGCAAAGCGTTTCACATGTTTCGTTGTTTTTGATGACACCTTCATAGGGGTAGATATCAATAACATCACCCATCTTCAATTTTGTGACATCACATTCTATGGGCAGCGCACCTGAATCTTCCATGGTGTTAAAAAATATTGGCGCAATCTTGCCGCCGAGACAATAGCCACCATAGCGTTTGTTTGGAATAAAGGGAATGTCATCGCCCATATGCCATAAGACTGAGTTGGTGGCCGATTTACGTGAAGAACCAGTTCCTACAACATCACCGACATAGGCAAGTGGATGACCTTTTTCCTTCAATGCTTCAATCTGTTTAATTGGACCAATAGTGCCTGATTCGTCAGGTACTATGCCATCACGTTCCATCTTTAGCATGGCTTGCGCATGCAGTGGGATATCAGGACGCGACCATGCATCCGGTGCAGGAGAAAGATCATCGGTGTTGGTTTCACCGGTAACCTTAAATACGGTGACGGTAATTTTTTCAGCCAATTCGGGCTTACTGGTAAACCATTCACCTTCAGCCCAGGACTCTATAATTTGTCTGGCATATTGATTCCCCGCATCCATCTTTTCCTTAACATCATGGAAGGCATCAAACATCAACAAGGTATGTGACAGGGCGTTGACCGCGGTTGGCGCGAGTGCTTCATTATCCAGCGCATCAATCATTGGGGCAATGTTATAACCACCCAGCATGGTACCCAACAACTCGACTGCTTTTACTTTATCGATGAGTGGAGATTCTGCCTTACCTTTACTGATGGCAGCCAGAAATCCGGCTTTAACGTAAGCAGCCTGATCGACACCTGCGGGGACACGATTGGTGAAGAGATCCAGGATAAATTCTTCTTCTCCGACAGGAGGATTCCTTAATAAATTGACTAAAGAGGATGTTTGTTCCTCATTAAGAGGTTGTGGCACGATGCCTTCTGCAGCTCTTTCCGCTACATGTTTACGATATGCTTCAAGCACTATTTTTATCTCCTAGCTTAATAATATTGTTGTTATTCTTGATTCTTGGCCATAAAACCGGGGTCACAGGTCTGATTTCTACAACCTCTCTGTTCATGACCATGTCTTAAAAACTGGGTCGGGAATTATACAAGAATTGCTGACATTGCGCTGCAGAATATGCAAAGCTTGAGATTAGACGATTATATTGATATTTAACGATATTTAACGTTAATTAGAAACATTTAGAAGAAATTAACGGTATTTTAAGACTTTTAGCCAGTGCTATCTATGATGCCCCCTCCCAGGCAGATATCTTCATCGTAAAACACCACAAATTGCCCCGGTGTCACTGCACGCTGAGCAACGTCAAAGGTGACTGAACAGCTATCATTTTCGATATGCGTAATCGTACAAGCTTGATCAGTCTGTCGATAACGTGTTTTGGCAACGCATTTGAAGGGTGTCTCAGGCACAAGGCCACTGATCCAATTGATGTCTGTGGCAGTTAATTTCTGGCTGTATAACAGTTCGTGGTCATGACCCTGTACTACAAATAGAACATTGCTATCGATGTCTTTCTCATAGATGTACCAGGGTGAGTCAGATGCACCCTGAACCCCGCCAATACCGAGTCCTTGTCGTTGCCCCAGTGTATAATAGAAAACGCCATTGTGCTGTCCAATGACTTCACCGTCAGGTGTCTGGATTTCACCCGCTTGTTCAGGAAGATAGCGTGAGAGAAATTCTCTGAAAGGGCGTTCACCGACAAAACAGATGCCGGTGCTGTCTTTTTTATCATGTGTCTTAAATCCTGCTTTTTTAGCGAGTTCTCGTACTTCGTATTTTTCAAGTTCACCAATCGGGAACAGGCTCAGACTCAATTGATCCTGATTAAGTCGACACAAAAAATAACTTTGATCTTTATTACCGTCCAGCCCTTTTCTTAATTGAAAGTGATCATTAACTTCAGTGATACGGGCATAATGGCCGGTGGCAATCTTTTCGGCGCCTAAATCGGTGGCATGTGTTAAAAATGCGTTGAACTTGATTTCCTGATTGCAAAGGACATCGGGATTAGGTGTCCGGCCACTTTTGTATTCTTCCAGAAAATTACTGAATACCTTGTCCCAGTAGTCACTGGCAAGATCGACCGTATTGACAGGGATCTCAAGCTGATCACAGATCTGCATCGCATCCTCAACATCAGCTTCCCACATGCATTCGCCCCCAAGTAACTGCTCATCCCAGTTTTTCATGAACAACCCTTCAACGTCATAGCCCTGCTCTTTCAGGAGTAGGGCGGTAACAGAAGAATCAACGCCACCGGAGACGCCAACAATAATTTTTCCTTTGGACATGTTATGAAATACTCAGGATGCAGATTCTTTAATCAGCTAAATAACTGTTGATGAGATCGAGAGGATACTTTTTCCCTGAAAGGTAGTCATCAATACACTGGGTAACCATCGGACTACGCATTTTGTCTTCATTTTCCTTGATCTCTTCCTTGTTTAGCCACACGGTTTGAATGATGCCATCATCCAGAGCTTGTTCAGGGTGATGGTTCTCACATGTTCCGGAGAAACAGAGTCGCAGGTAAGTGATATCACTGTGCTGATCAGGGTACATATAGAAACCAACAATAGCCCGGGGAATAAATTCCCAGGCAGTTTCTTCCAGTACCTCTCTTTTCACGGCATCAATCAGGCTCTCATCCTTTTCCAGATGGCCAGCGGGCTGATTGAAGACGATGTGATTATCTGCATTTTCTTCAACCAGAAGAAATTTCTGGTCACATTCAACAATCGCTGCAACGGTGACATTTGGTTTCCAACGCATGATTTATGAAATTCCTGAAATTAGATTATTGATGCCCATGTGGAGCGCTTGCGTATAATACAGTTATAATCCTGACTACTAAAGATGCAAGCTGCTAAAGATAAATGAATTGAGAAATGAATAGTACAAACAAACATGCCATTAGTTTAGGATTGTTTCTTGCTGTCTTATGGCTATTGCTCTCGGGTCACTATATCTTACTCCTGATATCATTCGGATTGTTTTCTGTGGCACTGGTTGTGTTGCTTGCGTTACGCATGGATGTCGTCGACCATGAAGGTCACCCATTACACCTGAACCCAGGGGCACTGGTTATTTATTGGTGCTGGCTGTTGAAGGAGATATTTATTTCCAATATCTATGTCTGCCGTTTGATACTTGATCCTGCGATGCCAATCAGCCCCACTGTCATTGCTTTACGCAGCAGTCAGTCATCAGATCTCGCGCGCGTAATATTTGCTAATTCAATCACGCTAACACCCGGTACTGTCACCATTGATGTTGATGGTGACATTACTGAAGTTCATGCAATTACTGAAGAGGCGGCAACATCGTTATTGCAAGGTTCTATGGACAATAAGGTCACTGCGCTCGAAAGCAGGTCGGAGGAATAGGGAATGTTTGCTGTGACCACCATCGCTATTTTGATTGCTATGCTGCTTGCATTGGGCAGGGCGTTATTGGGCCCAACACTTTATGATCGAATACTGGCAGTCAATACATTCGGAACCATCACTGTTTTATTTATTGCGGTATTTGGATTTTTGACTGGACGGCCAGAATTTCTTGATATTGCATTGGTATATGCATTGATTAATTTCATTACTACGATTGCCGTTCTTAAATTTTTCGAATATGGAGATCTGGGAAGAAGTTCACTGGATCAGCGGGAGAGCGACATATGAATACCCTGCTTGAATTGTCCAGTTGGATCAGCTTGATGGCCGGCAGTGTTTTTATAATTATCGGTGCCATTGGCCTGATACGCTTTCCTGATTTTTTTACACGGCTGCATGCAGCCAGTGTCGTAGATACGCTTGGATGTATTTTCATTATGTTTGGCTTGATGCTGCAGGCAGGCTTGAGTATTGTCACGGTGAAACTATTTTTAGTCGTAATATTTATTCTGTTTACTACTCCTGCGGCAGCTCACGCCCTGGCCAAGGCTGCGCTTCATGGTGAAGTTAAACCTTTGTTGCATCATTCAGGAGACTAGACATCGAACTATTGGTCGATATTACATTGCTCGCCTTTTTGGTGATATTGGGAATAGCCATTATCTATCTACGCAGTTTGTTTGCTGCTGTCATGCTAACTGGAATATTCAGTCTGGTCGCTGCTTGTCTGTACATAAGTATGGATGCCGTAGATGTTGCATTTACCGAGGCTGCTGTCGGAGGGGGCATCGCGACCTTGCTATTTCTGAGTACGATTGCTTTGACAACAAGTCAGGAAAAACCAGGGAATAAAATCTCTTTTCCTGCATTTTTTGTTGTCTTGCTAACGGCTGGTGTCTTGATGTTCGGGGTTTCAGATATACCAAAATTTGGTGATGGTTCGGCACCTGCACATCAATATTTGTCTGATCGCTATATCAATCAATCACCACAGGAAATAGGAGTCCCAAATATGGTGACATCAGTTCTGGCCAGCTACCGGGGTTATGACACGATGGGAGAGGTCACCGTTATTTTTACAGCGGGAATAGCTGTTTTGATGTTGTTAGGTCGTGGACTTACAAGTCGTGTGAAGCCACATACAAAAGGGCCACATGAGAAAGGGAATACATAAATGGAACATCATCTGGTACTCAGGGTTATTGCAAAATTATTGATTCCCCTGATTTTAATATTTGCACTATATGTTCAGTTCCACGGGGACTATGGACCAGGTGGTGGCTTTCAGGCCGGAGTAATTTTTGCATCAGCATTTATCTTATATAGTCTTATCTTCGGAGTTGAAAATGCTCGAACTGTTATTTCGTTTAATGTACTACGTTTTGTCTCTGCTTTGGGATTATTACTTTATATCGGTGTGGGTATTGCGGCATTAATCTTGGGAGGCAACTTTCTTGATTATAATGCTTTGCTATCAGATCCTGTCCATGGCCAGCATTTGGGAATTCTTGTTATTGAACTTGGAGTAGGGATGACAGTTGCCGCTGTGATGATGATGATTTTTTTTGTTTTTGCTCGTCCCTGATGAACCTTGCTTATTAAACATTAACCCTTATCTTTTTCTTCTTCTTTTAATTTTATTTTCGTTACCTGTGGATCATTCCATGCGCCAGTGATGGTGTATTGTTTACGCAATAAGGTATCAATCTTACCTGGTAAAGATTGAAATATTTCACTTGCCAGAAATATTATTGCGCCAACACCAATACCAATAGGCCCAAATAAGGCACTGGCAACAGGCAGGCTATCTGTTACCTTGGGTGTGACTGTAGCTATTTGATCGTAGTCTTGTTGAACAAGCCCTGTCCTGCCTGAAATATTGATATTCACTGACGGTCCTGTCATAGCCAGGTTGTTGGTATAAGCATCTCCATTTTCTAAATCAAAGCGCCCTTCAATATTATCAAAAGCAAGGCCTTTGCCAAACAGATCAGAAAAATCAAGTGAGAGTCTCCTGGGCAGGGTCTGTAGGCTTAACAGTCCAAATAATCTGCCCGTAGACGGGTTTATATCTATAAATCGACCTTTACCGATATCCATGAGTAAGGTGCCATTGAGGTTATTGAGCGAGAAATCCATAGGTGTCCCTTGCCAGTGGGCATCGAGCGATAAATTTGTTTCGCCATCTTTAATTGGTGAAACATCATAATTAAATGATTCTAACATGGTATTCATTGAAGCTGCATTGAGTGTCAGGTCAAACTTAGAATGATGTTCATGATTGACAAGATTCCAGATACCTGACCCAGCTATTTCCATGTCTGTTTTGCTGATATTTATGTTATCTACCGTTAGGCCACTGCTTGTTTTTGAACTTGTAAGAACCAGACGACCGAAATTGTTGTCGTTATAGGATAATTCCGAGATTTCGACGTCAAGCAGAGGTATTGAACCCGGATTAATTTCATATTCCTTTTCTTCATTGTCAGATCTTTTAGCAAGATTCAATTTCTGCAAATCTATTTTAAGTCTATTACTATCATTTAAGAGATTAAGATAGACATCACCACTGATGTCTTCTGCAGCTAAATTGAAATGGTAGCCAGCATCATACTTTCCTATTTTCAGGTCTACGTCTGAAAAACTTTGGCGTCCGAGTTCCAGTGATCCAACCTGCATACCCAGAGAGATATTTTTGACCTTATCTTTTGTCGTTTCAATACTTCTAATATCCGTGATAAATTTAATCCATTCACCTGCGTCAAGATTATCAACATTCCCGCTAATCGAAAATGGATCATTTTCATTACTGATAGTTGCTTTATCTCCGAAAGATAGAGACGTTATGACAGATTTTTGACCATTTATACTATTGGCATGGATTAAGCCATCAAGGATATTTGCATAACGTATACTTATTTCACGTTTATCAACTTCTGGATATCTGAGAGATAAATAAAACGGAGTGGGCTCATTGTATTTTGCAAGAGGTGCTGGAAGATCAATTGAAAGCCCTGCGAGTGATGAAGTGATCACAAATTGTTCATTGATTTTTAATCTGGTTTTCGGATCGGTGTTTATTGATGAAACTTCCCACAAACATGACCCACCAATTCGTTTTTCTATTTCAGATTTATATGGAGCAAGTGAAGGGAAATAACGTAATAATTGAGCACTAATAAATTCATTATCTGCAGATCCTCTCAGCGTTGTTTTAGCAGGAAAGCCATCAAGGTTTTCTATTGCGAGTTTGACAGGGGTGTTGAAGAAATTTGCTTTCATTCCTCCAGCAGTGATGGAACCTCTTGAGAAGTCTATCGTACCATTCAGGTCAGTGAGTTCTATTTTGATATCATCACGTGCAAATGTAGCATCTCTTAATATAAGGCTCCCATTGAATAGGATCTGAGATGGAAATAAAGGTATCTCCATAGCCAGATCAATGCCCATACCTCCGGTAAAGTTCCGTGAAGGTAAATTTTTTAATGATGGTGTTGTTTTAAGCGGGCTGTCTTTAATAAACAGTAACCCATCTTTTATATCACCATTAATGTGGCCCTCGAGTGCGATAAATATTTTAGAATTTTTTGTGGCAAGATTCTCGATAACTGCAGTTGCCTTCGTGATTTCAGCATCGAAAAAATATCCAGATTGGACATCGATGACTACTGTGTCACCTTCGACCATTATCCCTGCGTTAATCCCATCAGCAGGTGGCCATAAGGGGTGATAATCCAGTGATTCAAGATTTACCTCGGCGTAGCCCTGGAAAACGCCATCATTATCCCTGAATGGATAGTCTTCCAGTCGACCTCTGAAAACAAATTCTGCAGATGGAATCTTGCCCGACACTAATGATCGCTGAAACCAGCGTCTTACTTTTTCTGGTGTAGTTTCGGGTAGATATTTGGCAACTGCACCAACTTCAGCGTTCGATAGTTCAGCCAGTAAGTTAATAAATGAAAGATCTTCTGCTTCATCGAATTCCAGATTGCCTTTAATGCTCAGATCAAAATCCTGAGTGTGTGTATCAAATAATTCTGTGCTTAGTATTAGATTGTTGTTCTGATATTGCCAGTGTATATCCGTGTTCAATTCATAAAATGTCAATGAATCAGTAAGGAGTTCTCCCAGTTCAAGCGTTACAGAGCTTGATTCGATAATTATGTTTCCTCCTTTTTTAGTTCCTTGCAGTTGACCATATAATCCATCAAGTTTAAGTGGATAGTTATTGAGTTGACCACCTAATTGTGAAAATTTCGTGTCAATATAAATTTTTTCATCATTTTCAAGTGTCGGATCATATTTGATTACACTGTCTCTCAGGATGCCTGTAACATGAATATTATTAAATTGTGGAAGTACGTTTGATAAACCGGAAAAAACAGTAAAAAATGAATCTATGTCATCAAGATTCATGTAACTGGCACTTGCTACGTAATGGTATTCATCATGTTTATCATTATATATCTTACTAATAGAAAAAATGGATTCTGGCCATATGTCATTAGGTGTGATCAGTTCTTCGATATCAAGAAGCAGTTCAAAACCTTTGTCAGTTCTTCTGGTTGCTGAAAAGTTGCCAGTTAATTTATTGATATGAGCTTTAGAGTCAGGAGTTACCAGTGTTATTTCGTTGAGATTAACCTGGCCTTCCAGTTGCCGAAGCTTTGCCTGGTTCCAGGTGCTCCATAATTTGATGTCTCCGCTACCTTCGTGTTTTTCAATATCTAAATCCTCAATTACTGCCAGAAGGGGCGAAAGACTAATATCTTTACCTTCCAGATATATTTCACCTGACCAATCTGGCGTTAGAACATCACCACTTGCATCCATGGCAAAATTCAGAACATTCCTGTAGGACGTTGGAAGAATTGCTGAGCCTTCAATTTGAGTACGATAGTCATTATTTCTCATGCGCAGAGTTGCATCAGATAATAATAGTGGTTCTTCAGCTTGATTCAGATTAAGCAATGTGATCTGGGCTTTCCTTATCAGGATATTTTTTTGCGCAAGAAACCACCTGGCAAGTGCGTCATTGTTAATCCGTTCATCAGTAAACTCATCAGGCAAATATCTTGATGCTGTGATAGAACCATCTTGTCTACGTATCAATGTCAGACTTAAGTCAGAGACTGTGATCGATTCAGGTATGATTTCATTCCGGTGAAAACTTCTAAGAAGATCTATGCTGATCAGTACTGAATTAAAATTCAGGATTTTTTCTTTTGAGACTGGATCAATAATACTGACGTTATGCAGTCTTAGATTGGGGGTCCAGCTGTTCCAATCTGCATCAATACTGGAAATTTCCACTGGGTAGTTCATGTATTGACTGATCCAGTCCTGTGTCTGCTGACGATAGCCACCAATTCCGGGAAGAGCAAGGCGGATAACTGTTATGAGAATTGCAATCGTCAGGATAACAAAGGCAAATGAATACAGGAAAAAATGATAGAAATGTTTAAACATATTTTTAATCATCACAGTCTGACTAAAGTAACACAATATCGTATTGTTCCTGGTTATATAGAGACTCCACCTGGAATGAGATTGGTCTGCTAATGAATTCTTCTAATTCGGCTACACTGCTTGATTCTTCATCGAGTAACATGTCTACTACTTCCTGTGATGCAACAATGAGTAACTTATTGGCATCAAACTGTCGTACTTCACGCATGATTTCACGAAAAATTTCATAGCAAACAGTTTCTGATGTTTTAATAGAACTTCTGCCATCGCAGGTTGGACAAGCTTCGCATAAGGCATGTTCAAGACTTTCTCTTGTTCGTTTTCGTGTGAGCTGTACTAGCCCCAGTGAAGTTAACTCACTCATGGATATTTTCGTATGATCCTTGCTGAGATGTTTTTCAAGCGTACGTAAAACTTGTCGGCCATGTTCTGCATCCTGCATATCAATGAAGTCTATAATGATAATGCCGCCGAGATTACGTAATCGAAGTTGTCTGGTAATCGTTTGTACTGCTTCAAGATTTGTTTTGTAGATGGTTTCTTCCAGATTTCTTCTGCCAACAAAGGCACCAGTATTTACATCAATCGTGGTCATTGCTTCCGTTTGGTCAATGATAATATGACCGCCTGATTTTAACTGTACCTTCTTGCCTAATGCCTTTTGGATTTCATCTTCAACAGAATAAAGATCCAGGATGGGATGCTCTCCATTGTAATACTCAATCCTGCCCAGAAATTCAGGAATAAATTTTTTCGAAAATTCCATCACCCTTTTATAGGTTTCTTTCGAATCAATGCGGACTCTTTCAATATTTGCATGAATCAAATCTCTCATTGTACGCATGACCAGTGGGAGATCTTCATAGACAACACTAGGCGGATAGGTATTTTCTGAACGTACAACGACTGAATCCCACAATTTATGCAGGAATTCAATATCTCGAAAAATTTCATCATCCGCTATGCCTTCGGCAGCCGTTCTGACAATGAAGCCTCCTTTGTTTAATTGGGTCTGCTCATTGGTGGTCTTTATCGAAGTGACATTTGCATTATCATTTGCAGCGAGCGCTATATTTTCAGCATCATAACTTAGTATTAAGTTTTTTAAGCGCTCACGTTCGGTTTCATCCTCAATACGTTGAGAGATTCCTATGTATTGATAACCCGGGACAAAAACAAGATACCTTAACGGAATGGAAAGGCGGGTAGTCAAGCGAGCACCTTTACTGCCTAAAGGATCCTTGACAACCTGAACCAGAATTTCCTGTCCTTCACGAAGTAATGATTCAATCGCTGTTTGCTGAATTGATTCATCTTCAAATGCTGATGGAGTATCAGTTTCAGTGACGATATCTGAAGTATGTAAAAAGCCGGTTCGTTCGAGACCTATATCTATAAATGCTGCCTGCATACCGGGTAAGACACGTGAAACAGTGCCTTTGAAGATATTTCCGACCAAACCAAGCTTCTGAGATCTCTCGATGTAGATTTCCTGCAAGACGCCATTTTCAACCACAGCAACCCGGGTTTCCTGCGGCGTAACATTTATCAGAATTTCTTCACTCATTTCGTCTCGTAATACTTCTTAATCCAGTTTAGGGGAATCAGGTAATTAGTAGTTATACACGGAAATTATAACTGATAAATCAATCACATGATAAAAAACGTAAGGACGGGAGATACTTTCAAACGGTAATAAAAAAGACCCATACAGCACACCTGACGACCCATGAGGGAAATCTGTAGAATTTGGTTACTTCCCATCTTGCTGAAACCTGCATTTCCAAGTAGTTTGGGTACATGTCATTGTTTGTAGATAAATTAAAGCGACGAATACCCAAAGAATTAATCATCTCTGATGAGGAATTATTGCGAGCATATGAATGCGATGCCCTCTCAGCGTATCGACAGTTGCCTCTATGTGTTGTCTTACCTGAAAATATGGAGCAAGTGCAGGCAATAATGCAGCTTTGTCATCAGGAAAATGTTCCCGTTGTGGCCAGAGGTGCAGGTACAGGACTTTCTGGTGGGGCGATGCCTGTTGCCGACGGGCTGTTGTTGAGCTTGGCTAAATTCAATGAAATTATCGACATGGATCCCGAACAAAGGACAGCCAGGGTCCAGCCAGGGGTTCGGAATATATGTGTTTCTGAAGCAGCAGAAAGATACGGTTTGTTCTATGCTCCTGATCCTTCTTCTCAAATTGCATGCACGATCGGTGGTAATGTCGCGGAAAATTCAGGAGGGGTTCACTGTTTAAAATATGGTTTAACTGTACATAACATCATGGCTGTTAAACTAATTACCGTCACCGGTGAGTTAATCGAGGTAGGTGCCGAATCTTTAGACGCAGCTGGATATGATTTACTTGCACTGATTACAGGCTCAGAAGGAATGCTTGGTGTGATAGTGGAAGTCACTCTAAAATTATTGAGTAAACCACTCAGCAGCAAAGTGCTGCTTGCAGCTTTTGATGAAGTAGAAGCAGCTGGAGATAGTGTCGCTAGGATTGTCGCTTCAGGCATCATTCCTGCTGGCCTGGAGATGATGGATAATGCAGTAGTTCGGGCGGTGGAGGATTACCTTCATGCTGGCTATCCAGTAGATGCAGCGGCAATTTTAATTTGTGAAGTTGATGGTGCCGAAGAAGAAGTCGATGAGGAGTGCCACAAAGTAGAAGCTATATTAAAAGCTGCGGGTGCCAGTGAAGTGCGAGTTGCGAAAGATAAAGCTGAAGGTGAAAAATTCTGGGAAGGACGTAAATCAGCATTTCCGGCAGTGGGTCGCATTGCCCCTGATTATTATTGTATGGACGGCACAATTCCGAGGAAGCACATCGGTAGTGTGTTGACCAGAATTGGCGATTTAGCCAGGCAATATCAGCTTGGTGTTGTGAATGTTTTTCACGCAGGCGATGGAAATTTACATCCGCTTATTTTGTATGATGTCAGTATTGAAGGTGAGCTGGAACGGGCCGAAGAGCTAGGTGGGAAAATACTAGAAGTCTGTGTAGAAGTCGGAGGTACCATCACTGGCGAACACGGCGTCGGTGTCGAGAAAATTAACCAGATGTGTGTGCAGTTTAATACAGACGAACTACTTCAATTTCACGCCATAAAAAATGCCTTTGATCCGAAAGGATTACTTAATCCGGGAAAAGCCATCCCGACCTTACGCAGATGCGCAGAATTTGGGGCAATGCATGTCCATCATGGAAAACTTCCTCATGCGGATTTGGAAAGATTTTGACCGGAAAATTAATTCAACAATACCAGCAACAGATACAGGATGCTTATACATCAGAAACACCGTTGTGCATACAAGGTGGGGGATCCAAGGGATTTTATGGTCGAATAACAGAAGGCGAAATACTTGATGTCTCGGCTAATTCGGGTGTTATATCTTATGAACCTACTGAATTAGTTATCACTGTCCGGGCCGGTACCACGATTTTAGAAATTAACGAAGCCCTGGCGAAACACAATCAAATCCTGGCATTCGAACCCCCATGTTTTGCAACTAGCGCAACCGCAGGCGGGATGGTTGCCTGTGGATTATCTGGCCCGCGTCGACCCTATGTTGGTGCTGTCAGGGATTTTGTGCTTGGCCTCAAGTGCCTGAATGGTAAAGCTGAGATATTAAAATTTGGTGGTCAGGTAATGAAGAATGTTGCCGGCTATGATGTATCCAGGCTGATGACAGGAGCGATGGGAACCTTAGGCGTGTTATTAGAGGTTTCATTGAAGGTTCTGCCAAAACCAGAATATGAGACCACTCTTAAGGGTGAATCAGATGTTGCAACAGCAATTCAACTTATGAATAAATGGGCAGGACAATCAATTCCAGTATCTGCCGCAAGCTTTCATAACGATAATATCTTTATTCGTTTATCCGGACATAAAAGTGCCGTATTCGCTGCAAGCCGCAAATTTTCGCTTACAGAGTTCTCTGATGGCGAGAACTACTGGGAGTCATTGCGAGAACATAAAAATGATTTTTTTTCAGATTATAAAAATCTTTGGCGTCTCTCGGTGCCTTCGGCGACTGAGAAAATAAATCTCCAAGGCCAATGGCTTATCGAATGGGGCGGGGCGCAACGTTGGGTAAAGACATCAGCAGCTATTGAGCAAGTACATAATGAAGTAGCTAAAGTCGGTGGTCATGCAACCTTGTTCAGGGGTGGAGATCGGAATGGTGATATTTTCCAGCCATTATCTGCAGGCATTGAACAACTACATGTTGCTTTGAAAAATGCTTTTGACCCGAAGAGAATTTTGAATCGGGGTCGACTATACAAGGAGTTCTAAATAAGGAGTTCTAAATTTTATATGCAAACCAATATCGACGAAGCTTTAAAAAACACTGACGCAGGTCGTGAAGCCGAACGTATATTGCGTAGCTGTGTACATTGTGGATTTTGTACGGCGACGTGCCCAACCTACAGATTGCTGGGCGATGAACTCGACGGGCCCAGAGGTAGAATTTATCTGATCAAAGGATTGTTGGAAGGCAAGGAAAGCAGTGATAAAACTCAGATGCATCTTGATAGATGTCTTACATGTCTTGCTTGTGAGACCAGTTGTCCATCGGGAGTTGAATATGGACACCTGCTGGATATTGGCAGACAGATGATCAACAAAAAGGTTAAGCGCACACTGACTGAACGATCCTATCGTTATTTACTTAGAAAAATCCTGCCTTATCCGGGGAGGTTTTCATTTATTCTCAGACTGGGAAGAGGGATCAGGTTTATCTTGCCAGACAAGTTTCGCCAGATGATTCCTGAAAACAAGCATACCGAAATGACAGAATCAGTCACACACAGGGTTATTCATGGGCGCAAAATGATTTTATTTGCAGGCTGCGTACAACCATTACTCTCACCTGAAACAAATTGCGCATCAACACGTGTACTAAGCAGGCTTGGCATTGAAACGATAGTTAGTCATGGTGAAGCATGTTGTGGTGCAATCAATCATCACATGGCCGTTGATGATAGTGGGATATCTTTTATAAAAAACAATATTGATGCCTGGTGGCCTTACATTGAAGAAGGTATTGAGGCTATTGTTAGCTCAGCCAGCGGTTGTGGCACTATGATCAAGGACTATGGCTATATTTTAAGGAATGATGCTGACTATAAAGACAAGGCACATCAGGTTTCAATGATGGCAAAGGATATTGGAGAAATAATAGTCGCTGAAGATATCGAGACACTAAGGGAAATGATCAAGGTAAATTCGAGGAGGGTTGCTTTTCAGAACCCCTGTTCATTACAGCATGGTCAAAAAATAAAAGACGAGACGGAAAGTTTACTTAAGAAGCTTGGCTATCAAATACATAACATTGAAGATGCAACTCAATGCTGCGGTTCAGCAGGGACATATTCATTGTTACAAACTGAACTGTCGGAAAAATTGCGAAGAAAAAAAATCAGTACTTTGGAGGCGGTGAATCCGGATGTGATTATGACAGCTAACATCGGTTGCCAACTGCATCTACAGCAGGCAACCGAAATACCTGTTAAACATTGGATTGAAATTTTAGAGGAGGATCTTCAATCCTGAGTCACACGAGTAAAAATCTTATTAAAATATTCTATTAATTAGTTGCATGCCATGAGCCATCATTACCTCGACAGGCTGTGCCATGGACAATCTCTGCTCTGCCATCAATTACGGCTTCTGTTGTGTAGTCACGACATGGACCAGAGGCACTTTCATAGGTTCTGGTGGGTGTGACACTATAATCAATCTCTGAATCTGGATTATTCCAGGCCACCGTTGAGCCTGTTGGGCTACTTTCAAGCACTTGTTGTGTTTTGTACTGGTCCAATTCATCCATGCTTTGTCCTATAGAACTACCCAGATACCCACCCAATAGAGTGCCTATTGCAACAGCAGCCAATTGTCCTGTTCCACCCCCTATCTGACTGCCAATGAAGGCGCCACTTCCTGCGCCGATAACGGTGCCGATGTCTTGTTTGCTAGGGTTGCAGCCTGTCAGGAGTAGAAGGGTCGCTAAACCAAAGATAATAGATAGTTTTGTTTTCATAACATTCTCCCATACCCACTAAGGGCCCATGAACAGCTTATGTAGTTGGGAGTTGTTACTGAAAAGTTAGTTCAGTTACAGAGGATATATCAGGAAAAATTCCTAATAGGCCGTAAAGTCTGCCGCCAGTCTTTCTG
>JAKZTI010000127.1:0-8912 GCA_047517145.1 Gammaproteobacteria bacterium | reverse complement strand
ATCAACCTGATTCAGTACATGCAGTGGGATATCGATCGAAACGCCATTACTCTCATGTCCCGGTTCAAATTGATAGCTTAGTGGTAACTTAATGTTATTGATCTGCAGATTATCCGGATAGCTGACCTCTGTAATGGCTTCTGCCTCATGCAGCATGATCTCAGCGGAATCCATGTAAAGATATTTGCAATCTGATTGCTCTTTTTCTTTACGCCATTTCTCAAATTGTGCTGTGGCATAGATGCCTTCAGGAATCCGACTATCATAAAATTGATAAATCGCTTCATCATCAAGAATATCGATCCTTCTTGATTTCTTTTCTAATTGTTTAATTTCTTCAATCACCTGATGATTGTGCTGGTAAAACTCAGCACTTGAATTTAGTTCTTCATAGACCAGGGCATGTCGGAGAAAGATATGGCGTGCTTCTTCGGGATCGACAGGACCAAAGTTGATTCTATTTCGTGGGATAACGGTCATACCAAACAACATCACCTTTTCATAACCGGATACCTGCTGTGATTTTACATCCCAATATGGTTCGGAGTAATTTCGTTTTAAAAGGTGTTTGCCGACATTCAACAGCCATTGTGAATCTATTTTTGCGACAACTCTTGCGTAGAGGCGTGTTGTTTCAGCCAGTTCAGCAGCAACTATCCATTTAGGTGTTTTTGAAAATTGACCAGAACCAGGAAAAATATGTAGTTTAATATTCCTCGCACCTAAATATTCATTACTCTCCGTTTTTACCGCAACATGACTCAGCAGCCCACTCAACAAGGCGCAATGTATATTTTGATATTCTGCTGCTTCTGAATTTCTGGACAGATTCATGTCTGAAGTCAGTCTGGATAATTGTCGATGTATCTCCTGCCATTCAAGCATGCGCAAATAAGAGACAAATTTCTGACCACACATTTTTCTGAGTTGGCTTTTAGATAGTTTTTTTGCCTGTTTGCGATAAAAATTCCAGAAAATCACATACCAGAGGAAATCAGAATGGTCGTCTTCAAATTCTGCATGCATTTTATCAGCCTTCTCCTGTGCTTCCTGAGGCCGTTCTTTTGGACTTTGAATGCTTAATGCACTGACAATAATCAACATTTCAGTCAGACAGTGCCAATCACTTGCGGCAATCAGCATTCTCCCCATACGCGGATCAATCGGTAACCTGGCTATCCATTTTCCGGATTTTGTTAAATATCCCTTGGGGGTAATAGCGTCTATTTCTGTCAGTAGTCGGAGTCCATCCTTGATAAAACGTCTATCTGGTTTATCGATGAAAGGAAAATCTTCAATATCACCCATCTTTAATGCCTTCATCTGCAAAATAACTGAGGCCAGATTGGTTCTCATAATTTCAGGCTCAGTGAACTCTTGTCGCTGTTCAAAATCCGTTTCTGCATAAAGCCTGACACAAATACCGTCTGCGATACGACCGCATCGCCCTTTTCTTTGATCGGCAGAAGCCCGCGATATTTTCTCTACCGGTAGTCGTTGTACCTTGCTTCTATGGCTATAACGACTGATACGCGCATAACCAGCGTCAATTACAAATCGAATTCCAGGAATCGTTAGTGATGTTTCAGCGACATTCGTGGCCAATACAATATGACGTCGCTTATGTGGCCTGAATATTTTCGACTGGCGTGATGAATTTAAACGAGCATAAAGCGGTAAAACATCAGTGTTTGCCAGATTCTGTTTTTCCAGGAATTTACTAATCTCGTGAATCTCTCGTTCACCTTCAAGAAATATCAGAATATCCCCACGATCGACCGTGCTTAATTCATTCACTGCTGACAATATGGCATCTTCGCGTTCAGTCTCTTCATCATGACTCTCCTCAGCATTCTCATCGTCGCTAATGGGTCGATACCAAACATCAACCGGATAAGTTCTGCCTGAGACTTCAACAACGGGCGCATTGAGGAAATGTTCAGAAAAGCGATTTACATCAATGGTCGCTGAAGTGATGATGATCTTTAAATCAGGCCGTTGAGGAAGAATATTTCTCAAATAACCGAGGATAAAATCAATGTTTAAGCTGCGTTCATGTGCCTCATCAATTATCAGGGTATCGTAGGCACCTAATAATCGATCCTGTTGTAATTCAGCCAATAAAATACCGTCAGTCATTAATTTTATGTAAGTATCAGCACTGGTCTTATCCGCATGTCTGATCTTATAACCGACCGCATGACCTAGTTCAGAATTAAGCTCATCAGCGATTCGAGAGGCAATGGTTCTGGCAGCTATCCTCCGGGGTTGTGTGTGTCCAATGAAGCCATCAATCCCCCGGCCCAGGGTTAGACATATCTTCGGAATTTGCGTAGTTTTTCCTGATCCGGTATCGCCACAAACGATTACTATCTGATTATCCTGAATCGCTGCCGCTATCTCTCCTCGATTCGCAGAGACTGGCAATATTTCGGGAAAGACTATACTTGGAAGTGCGTCTATTTTTGATTGCTTTCGTGCGAGTGCAGTTTCAATTTTTTTTTGCAACGCATCATGCTGGCTGGAATTTGCCCGTTGATACTCGTGCACCAGATTATCCCTGTCTCGATACATGCATTTGTTGATTTTTCCCCTTATATCTTCCATTAGTTCAATTACTTAAGTATCAGAATTATTAATGGTTTTTGAGACATAAATTCAATATTTTATTTTGTGATAATTGCAATCACTGGTAGGATATCAGAAACCTTACGTCGCTTGTTCCGGGGCAATCTGTATTCAGGTGGTTTTCGAAACTGAGAACAGATTAGAGTGAAAAAAAAAGTACAATTCGTAGATTGCTGATACTCATAAAAATAACTTCTGAATTTAGATAAATAATGGCTTTTCAATCGGAAATAGCAGGCTCACAAATCGATGGTGCACGTGATTATCAGGAAGATGCCTTTCTGATCACCAATCTCACGGACAGCAAGGGCAAACCCAGTGCTCTTATCATTGTTGCCGATGGAATGGGCGGTCATGCTGCAGGAAATGTCGCTAGTAATATGGCCGTTCAGGCATTCAGCAAATCCATCAATACTGGTTATCCTACAGAAGCAGTCTCTGAAATACTTAATGAAAGTTTATTAAAGGCGAATGCCTCCATAACAGATACAGTCAAGGAAACACCCGCCCTTGATGGAATGGGTTGTACGATGATCGGAGTGATTATCGAAGGAAGAAACCTCTGGTGGGTGAGCGTCGGCGATAGTCACCTGTATTTACTCCGCGAGAGAAAATTAACAAAATTAAATGCCGACCATAGTTATGGCGGTTTTCTGGACAGAATGGAAGCTGCTGGCACCCCAGTAGATGCTGAACCTGGATTATCCCGAAACATGCTGATGAGCGCGGTGACAGGCACAGATATCGCCGAGATCGACTGCCCTCCATCACCATTTACATTGGAACACGGTGATAAATTGGTCGTTTGTTCTGATGGTCTGGATACCTTGAGTGAAGGGAAAATCATCCAATATTCAGACTGGGCAGATAATTCGAAAGAATGTTCCGAAGCATTGATGGATGCCGTAGAAGATGCGGCGATGCCAAGACAGGATAATACGACTGCAGTCGTGGTTTTAGTTTCTGACGACAGTGTCTCTGCTGCTGCAGAAGAAGATGACGATGATATAACTACTCCAGGCGCCGTAAATTTGGGCGATACCGTTGAAATGAAAGCCGGAGATTTACTTGACGACGAAGATGAACCAGTCACTGAACCAGTCTCTGAACCCGAGCCTGAGCCTGAACCTGAACAAGCAGATGCTCCAGGCGAAACTGTTGATTTAGCAGCGACGGAAGAAGCAACTGATTCCAAAGAAGAAGTCGAAGAAGCAGCACCTGATGTCCCACCAGTAACCATTGCTGAGGATGTTGCTGATGAAGCTACTGAAAAAAGCAAAACCGGTTTAATTATTGGTGTCGCCGCGACTGTATTTATTGCCGTTACTGTCGGTGGTTATTTCACGTTCGGAGGCTCAAAATCCGAAGATGTAGATATAGAGATTGTCTCAGAGGAAGTGGTCGTGGAGGAGACGGTTAGTGAAGAACAAGCTGCCCCTTCCGAAGTCACCGAAGAAAGTAGTGAGGAAGAAATTGTTGAAACTGTTACAGAACCGGCCCCAGTTAAGGAAAGTGTTGCCGATACTGAAACAAAGCCTGTAGAAGAACCCACAAAAGAAGCCAGGCCTGCACCAACACCAGGTAGCAAGAAAGATTTTCAAGACGATTTAAAAAGTGGTGGTAAATCACCGCTGATGGTTGCCATACCAGCAGGCTCATTTGAAATGGGTAGTTCTTCTTCCTCGCGCTTTACTGATGAAAGACCCAGACACACAGTTAATGTTAAACCTTTTGCTGTGAGTAAATATGAAGTGACCTTCGCTGAATACGATAAATTTGCCAATGCAACAAACCGCAAGCCACCCAACGATCTTTATATGAATCGAGAAACACATCCTGTTATCTACGTTGAATGGGATGATGCGTACTACTATACAAAATGGCTTTCTGAACAAACCGGAAAAAAATATCGACTACCAAGTGAAAGTGAATGGGAATATGCAGCTTCGACAGGTAAAAAGAGCTCGTTTTGGTGGGGCTATGACGAAGAGCCTGGAAGAGCGCACTGCTTTAGTTGTGAAACAGGTCTGGATCCACGTAAACCATCCAAAGTGGGTGGGTTTGCAGCGAATAAATTTGGACTTCATGATACGGCAGGTAATGTTGCAGAATGGGTAAAAGACTGCTGGCACGAAAATTACAAAGGTGCACCATCGGATAGTGAAGTTTGGGAAGGTGGTGACTGTACATACAGAGCTGTGAGAGGTGGTGCATATCTTAGTCCGCAACAATCTATCAGGCACGCGAAAAGAGATAAACTAAAATCTGATGCGGGTTATGACCACGTCGGTATTAGACTTGCCAGGGATTTAGATTAGGAAAGACAAAGATTAAAAAAACAGGCCACTAGTATCTAGAGGTCGCTATGCCCCAGATCCATATCAGGTAAAATCTGGTCACGAATCATTTGTTTAATTTCTTTCGACTCTGGAAATCGTCCTTCTTCTTTCTTTGAAAACAATATCTCATCATCAAGACGTATTGTAAAAACACCTCCCGATGAAGGTTTCAGGCTTAAATTTGTGATATTTTCACCAAAGGTCATCAGTATCTCCTGAGCCATCCAGCTAGCACGCAATATAAATCTACATTGCGCACAATATTCGATCTCCACATTACAGGATTTTTTCCCGGAAACCATTTGCTCAGCCCTCAGTCAATCTAGATAAGCACGCAAATCGGAGATTCTCCATGAAGAATTTTAAGAACATTGCATACAGTCTGGTCGCCCTCATCTCATTTAGTTTAATATCAGCAGGTGCATATGCTGGCGGCATTAGCATCAGGTTTGGCGGTTTCGGACATGGCTATCATCAAAGTCATCATAGTTATAGTCATCATAGATATGGCTACAATAGATATCGTTCATCAGTTTATTCCCATTATCGCAAGCCTATCGTAACTTATCGCCACCACTATAAACCTTATTATGGCTATCGGCATCATTCATATTATCGGAATTATGGTTACAGAAATTATGGCTATCCATATCATTCGTATTACCGAGGCCATCACCGATCATATGGTCACTCCTCTAATCATAATAGACAGGATAGTCACCATTCCGGACACGGTAAAAACAAAGTAGGCCACATTAAGAAACATTGACAACAATAACTTGCTCTCCTGTAATTAACAGGGGAGTCAGTTATTTCCTATAGTCATAAAGAATCACGCTGATAAAGAATATAGATAATCAGTAGTAAAGCGGGTATCCCGAGCAATCCTGCATACAGGAAAAAATATGCATAGCCAGCTGCATCAACGATGATACCAGAAAACCCACCCATAAATTTTGCAGGCAAGGTCATTAATGAACTAAATAATGCGTATTGAGTAGCCGTATAAGCCCTGTTTGTTAAGCTGGACAAGTAGGCAATAAATGCTGAGGTAGCGAGTCCTCCACTTAGGTTATCAGCAGAAATAACTATTGCCAAAGTGATAATGCTTTTTTCAGTGACTGCTAACCACACAAATAATAAATTCGTCAAGATAATTAATATAGCACCCACCATCAATGGTTTTTTTATCCCGTAACGGACTACAAAAATACCACCTAATACTGCCCCAATAATACTCATAATAAAACCGTATATCTTCGTTATGTTGGCAATTTCTTTTAGTGTGAAACCCAGGTCGATATAAAATGGGTTTGCCATCACACCCATCGTAATTTCACTCAATTTATATGTGGCGATCAGTAATAATATGATAAGAGCCATACGACCATTGCGTTCAAAAAATTCGACAAAAGGACTGACTACTGCATCGACAAACCAACGGCCTATCCCATCTGCCAAGTTATTATGCCCGTCCAATCCTAAGGTTGATTCCAATTGTTTTTCTAATTTCTCAACACTTGTGTTTTGCCGATGTTCTGGTTCAGCAATGATTAATGTGGTTATCATGCCGATAGTCATTAAAAATGCCATGATTGTATATGCGTAGTGCCACGATAAATCTTGTGCCATATATAAGACACCTGCTCCAGCTACGAGTAGTGCGAGTTTGTAACCAAAAACATAGGTCGCTGCCATAGCTCCTTGGTAGCGATTATCCATGGCCTCAATACGATATGCGTCAATAGTGATGTCCTGAGTGGCTGACCCAAAAGCTACGATCAATGCGTAAATAGCTATTACTAACAATTCTGTTTTAGGGTCAGTAGTGGCCATTCCGAGTAATCCAGTAGCAATCACAATTTGCGCACATAACATCCATGAACGGCGCTTACCTAATTTCTGTGTTAACCAGGGAATTGGTAAACGATCTACAATGGGGGCCCAAAAAACTTTAATAGAGTAAGTGATGCCTACCCAGCTAAAAAAACCAATTGTTGTTCTAGTGACACCTTCATCTCTTAACCATGCAGATAGCGTTGAGAATACCAAAAGGAAGGGTAACCCAGCTGCAAATCCTAAAAAAATCATCCCTATGACACGTGGTTTAACAAAAATAGAATACGATTCACGCCAGCTTACAGTCTTCGATGTTTCAGTTATTTTTGGGTTAGTATTCATTTTCATTAATTTATGTTTTTATGCAGACTATATCTATTACGCATTTATGTGAAATATCAACGGCAAATTAAAACAATGGCTACAGAAATAGAGCGTAAATTTTTGGTACTTAATCAAGATTGGCAAGAATACACCATGTCAAAGCTTCATATTGTTCAAGCTTACCTGGCAACAAACGAATTTAGCTCAACGAGAATCAGAATTCAGGACGACAAGGCAAACATCAATATCAAGAGCGCAACACTTGATATTAGCAGAACCGAATTTGAATATGCCATTCCACTTGTCGATGCTCAGTTAATGATAGACGAATTATGTGTCAAACCTGTGATAGAAAAAACACGATACATCGTTAATCATATGCAACATACCTGGGAGATTGATGTTTTCTCTGGTGATAACGAGGGGCTCATTGTCGCCGAAATTGAACTTTCTTCGCCTGATGAGACCTTCGAAAAACCATCATGGCTAGGGGAAGAAGTTTCACATGACAAACGCTACTATAACGTCTGTCTGATTCAGCATCCTTATAAAGAATGGCCTCGATAATATTTTATTCAGTTAATTCGATTTCTTCTTTAGGCCTTATAAAAAACCAGGCAACATAACCAACTGGCCAAATGATCAATGCCAGGTAGACTCCCTTGATCAGGGCCAATGTCCCGGCAATGACAAACAACAGCGGAAAGACCATTCCTTTAGTTCCGCCCCCTCTGGTTGCAACATCGCCAAAGATCCACAATATGCTGCAAACATAGATGGAACAGAAAATGATAAATATAAATACGTCTGTGGCGCTTGTTAAAGGTATATCCACAATTTTGCTCCTCAATAATCGAAATCAGTAATCAGGTTTTCATATAATGTTTTGCATCAACCGGATGCATAAATGCATTGGCCAACAAGGCTATAAAGAGTACCACCGCCATCAGGTACATCGTGGTGTTATATAAATTCGGTGTCGGATCGATGGTACCAACAGGGACGATTTCCATGAGTTTTGCAATGGTCACAGTGTTCGCATCAATCAGAATTTGCAACTGTTCGACACCGGCACCAAACTTGGCCTGAAACTGAGATGGATCAATTTTGGAAACCAGGTCATCTATTGCATTTTTCACGGAAATTTCACGCAATGATGTAATGGCTACAGGACCAAAGACTCCGGCACTTGCCCATGCGGTTAATAATCTGCCGTGTATGCCACCCACAAACCGGGTTCCAAATACATCGGCCAGATAGGCTGGTATCGTGGCAAAACCACCTCCGTACATGGTGAATATTAACAACGTCGCTGCATAAAAATAGACCAGCCAGATCACGGATGGATCCACGCTGACCTGTGCCGCAGTGTAAGGGATGGAACAATACAACATAATTCCCAGGACGAAGAATATGTAATAGGTCGTCTTGCGTCCAAGATAGTCCGACATGCTGGCCCAGAAAAAACGACCCACCATATTAAAAGCACTGATCATCAAGACGTAGGTTGCTGCAAATCTCAGGTCGACCAGATCAGGCAATGTCCTGCCAAAAATATCTGTCATCATAGTCTTGGCCACGGCCAGTACACCGATCCCGGCAGTAACATTGAAACAGAGGATCACCCATAATTGATAAAACTGTCTGGTTTTTAGCGCCTTGTCGATATGCACATGATGCATGGTAATCATCTTCCCATGATGTTCCCCTTCTTCCGGAGGTTCCCAGCCCTCTGGCTTCCAACCCTCGGGTGGAACACGGTAGCCAAATGCGGCACATAAC
>JAKZTI010000126.1:0-12694 GCA_047517145.1 Gammaproteobacteria bacterium | reverse complement strand
CAACAGCATCGTCATGCTCCTGTTGATATTGTCTCTGGCAGGTCTGCTGGCCTGGCTAAGTGTGCGTTATCAAACGCAAATGGACTGGACACAGAGCGGACGGCATACCTTGTCACACGCTAGCCAGGAAGTTCTGAATCGCATGGATGGCCCTGTCGAGATCACTGCATATGCCCGAAAAGATGTTGCACTAAGACAGGCAATTGGAAAAATTGTTGGGCGTTATCAACGACTAAAACCAGATATAAAACTTCACTTTGTCAATCCAGATGCACACCCAGATGAAGTGCGTAGTTTAGGTGTAAATACGGAAGGTCTGCTTTTTTTACTATTATTACGTTATCAGGGGCGCACCGAGCACGTCAAAACTGGCACCGAGGAAGAATTTACCAATGCACTTGAACGATTGGCACGTGGTTCTGAAAATTTGTTGGCCTTTCTCGAAGGCCACGGTGAACGAGATCCCTTTGGCAAGGACACCCATGATTTAAGCCTGTGGACGACACAACTCGTTTCACGCGGTTTCAAGATTCAATATCTTAACCTGGCCGATGTGCAAGCAGTGCCAGGTAATACCAAGGTCCTGGTGATTGCCTCACCAACGATTGATCTTCTCCCTGGTGAAATTGCAATTATCGTTGAGTACCTGTTAAATGGTGGCAATATTTTATGGCTCGCTGATCCGGGCAGTCAACATGGTCTGGAAGCATTAGCCGATCAATTAGCTATTGAAATTCCTTCGGGCATGGTAATTGATTTTGCCGGTAGTCTCATCGGCATCGATGATCCTACTATCGTTCTAAATACACCACGTTTGTATCCGGATCACGCTGTCACCAAAGAATTTAATTACATAACTCTTTTTCCTACAACAACATCCATACAGGTAGAAGAGCAGGAAGATGTTCCTACAACATGGAACAAATCCAGTCTATTGGTAAGTGGCGATCACACCTGGCTGGAAACGGGCGTACTTGAAGGTGAGATTGAATACAATGAAGACAGCGACAAACTTGGTCCCCTGGATATCGGTATTGCCCTGGAAAGAACACTAGATAAGGAATCCGATGAAGCCTCTTCCAGTATCCAACAAAGAATTATTGTTATAGGCGATGGAGATTTTCTGTCGAATGCCTATGTCAGTAAAAGCGGAAATCTAGATTTGGGCGTTCGCCTGATTAACTGGTTAAGCAATAATGATGATTTTATCAGTATCCCGGTAAAAACTGTCAACGATGCACATTTTGAACTATCGCTACCTGAAAAAGTTGTCATTGTTTTTGGATTTATTCTGATCTTGCCTTTACTCTTCCTTGGAACCGGTTTGGCCATCTGGTGGCGCAGGAAAAAACAATAATCATCATGTCCCACCGTCTGATCATCAATCTGCTCCTCTTCCTTTGTGTCATTGGATTAGCAATATTCCTCAGCAGGGGTGGAAACAAGGAAATTATTGAGCCAACAGTTACCCTGACTGACATTCAGCCCGATAGCATCCATGTTGTCCATATAGAAAGACGCGATCTGGACGATATCATTTTTCAAAAGCAGGGAAATAACTGGATGATGCAAAGTCCGTTCAAGTTACCAGCAAACCCTTCGCGAATTCGAGTGATGTTGAGCGTGCTACAAGCACATAGCTATGATCATTTCAGCGCACCAGACAATGATCTCACACCTTATATGCTGGCAGTGCCTGCCGTTTCTATTGTGTTAAATGATACCCGTATTGCCTTCGGAGACATCAACCCGCTGGAAGAAAAATTACGTTATGTATTGGTCAAAGATACTGTACATATTATTAACGATAGTATGTTTCATCAGTTACAGGCATCCGCGACCTTTTTCCTTGACGCAAAATTAATCCCGCCTGATGCCACGATAAAAACGATTCATTTACCTGAACTCAAGATTGAAAATACTGAAGATGGCAAGATGTCCGGGGCACACCACCAAGTCATTAATTCATGGAAGCAGGTGGAATCAGTTTCAGTGCGCAAATACGAAGAAATAGAAGCGATTGATACCATCAAAATCGAGCTCAACACGGGAGAGTTGATAGAATTTGTCATTGTTTCGGGCAGACCAAACTTGATCCTGGCCCGGCCGGAAATAGGGATTCAATATCATATTAGCAACACGGTTTCAGATAACCTGTTTCCTGCAAAACCGGAAACTGAAAACACTGCAAAACAATCTGAGTAGCACATGCCGGAATTACCTGAGGTCGAAACCACTCGATTAGGTATTGCACCTCACATAACAGGACAAACAATAAAGAATGTTATTGTCCGCAATAAAAACTTACGCTGGCCGATCACAGCCACACTCAAAAAAGATCTCTTAAACAGACGATTTGAAAAGATAGATCGCCGCGGAAAATATCTGCTTTGTTATACAGATCACGGATGCATGATCATGCACCTGGGCATGTCTGGCAGTCTTCGTATTGTAAATAAGAATATTCAACCGGAAAAACATGATCACCTTGATATCCTGTTTGCATCTGGAAACATTCTTCGCTTTCACGATCCACGTCGATTTGGATCGATCATCTGGACAAAGAAAGATCCACTACAACATAAGCTGATAAAGGATCTAGGTCCGGAACCATTAAGCAAAGATTTCAATGGAGACTGGCTCTACGGAAAATCAAGGAAACGGACTCAGGCCATCAAGAATTTCATCATGGACAGCCATAATGTCGTCGGCGTCGGCAACATCTATGCCAGTGAATCCTTATTCATCGCCGGCATCAACCCGAAACGCAAAGCGGGGAATGTGTCACTAAAACGTTATAATCATTTAGCAAATGCAATCAAGAAAATATTGAAACAATCAATCAAACAGGGCGGCACAACATTACGAGATTTTGTCAATGGCGATGGCAAGCCCGGATATTTTCAGCAACAACTCAATGTATATGGAAGAACTGGCCAACCATGTAAAAAATGCAAATCAATAATTAAAGAAACCAAACTCGTGCAACGCTCATCTTTTTATTGCCCTGTCTGCCAAACATAAATCAATAGGGTCAGTGTTGATTCCCTAAATACCAATAAAGCGCGCTAGCAATAAAAACAACAATAAACACAATCGGCCACGGGCTGGATTTTTGCCGCAAGGCTACATTTGGATTTGCGAGTCGATAGGCATCTATCTCACGATCAATAATATGTTTTGCTTCTTTCAGACCAAGACCCTTTTCAGCACGCAGTCGCTTTATCGCCTGGATAGTATGGCCAGAGCGTACTGCTTCCATCACCGATGCTGACAATTTCTCGTTTTTGTCCATTAATTCTAAATAAAAATTAAATTTTAAATTCAGTCTCCAGCTTCTTCGCCACTGCCTCATTCTTCAGACGCACATACTTCGGCATGCCCTTCTCATACGGCGGATAGTCTTCACCTTCAATCAACGGAGTTAAATAGCGACGACATGCATCAGTGATCCCAAAACCATCTTCACTAATATATTCAGCAGGCATCATCTTCTCGACATTGGCAACATCAGCCAGATCCGCTTTCCCAATTTCCCATTGATAAGGATCATCCGAGGTACGCACCACCGTAGGCATAATGTCATTGTCTCCGGCAAGTGCCATCTCAACCGCTGCCTTACCAAGGGCATAGGCCTGTTCGACATCCGTCTTCGAAGCGATGTGCCTGGCAGCACGCTGCAGATAATCTGCCACTGCCCAATGATATTTATAACCATGGGCATCCTTGATCATATTCGCGACTACGGGTGCCGCACCACCAAGTTGGGCATGACCAAAAGAATCCCGTGTATCCTGCTCTGCCAGAAATTTCCCATCCGGCCACTGCGCCCCTTCAGAAACAACCACTGTACAATAACCATAACTTTCAACATTCACTTTCACTTTGGCCAAAAATGCTTCCTGATTAAACTCGACCTCCGGAAATAAAATAACAACGGGAATATCATTATCTTCATCTGCCGCAAGTCCTCCGGCAGCGGCAATCCATCCTGCATGACGACCCATCACCTCAATGACAAATACTTTGGTTGAAGTCTTGGCCATGGACAACACATCGTAAGAAGCCTCACGTGTTGAGATGGCAATATATTTGGCCACCGAACCGAAGCCCGGACAGTTGTCCGTGACAGGTAAATCATTATCTACTGTCTTCGGAACATGAATTGCCTGTATCAGAAATCCCATCTTTTCTGAAAGTTGTGAAATCTTGTGGCAGGTATCGGCAGAATCGCCGCCGCCATTGTAAAAGAAATAACCAATATCATGTGCCCTGAACACTTCGATCAAGCGTTCGTATTCAGCCTTGCTCTCTTCAAGTCCCTTGAGCTTGTAACGACAGGAACCAAAGGCTCCGGATGGCGTATGGCGTAATGCCGCAATCGCCTCGTCGGACTCTTTGCCTGTGTCAATGAGATCCTCGGTCAGTGCACCGATAATCCCATTACGGCCCGCATAGACATTCCCAATCTTGCCTATATGACTACGTGCGGTTTGTATCACACCACAGGCCGTGGCATTGATCACAGAGGTGACGCCACCTGATTGCGCATAAAATGCATTTTTCCGCTGACTCTTTTCTCTTTGGCTCATTGACTACTAACTCCTGATCATTCGTCGCTTACTTAGAAGGATAGAGGTGCACATATGCGTATTATTCTTGTGATAGACTCTAAAGACAAATTTATGCCTGAAAACGTGTATATATTTGAACAGAACTTGTGAGACAGAAATCCACCCATATTTATACGAACGGAACTTGTAGAGCAAAAGTACGCCCAAGATTACTGTGAAATTTAATTATTACATTCTGATATTCCTCCTGCTGACAAGCAACATTGTACAGGCCACTGGCTCGCCCGATTTGCCTGACATTGGTGATTCAGCTGGTAGTGCCATATCACCAGATTTTGAACGGCGCCTTGGCAAGGCTTTTATGCGTAGTATCAGACAATACGCAACCATTGTTGATGATCCGGAAGTACAGGGCTATATCGAATCAATTGGTTATCGATTGTCCGCCAATAGTGATAATAATACTCTGACTTTTACTTTCTTTGTTGTTGATAGTCCGGATATCAATGCTTTTGCTGCGCCCGGTGGAGTTATTGGTATAAACAGTGGCACGATTCTAAGCTCACGCAGTGAAAGTGAACTGGCAGGTGTCATGGCACATGAAATTAGCCATGTCACGCAGAGACATATGGCCAGACAATTCGAACACCAGGGTCAGTTCAGCCTGGCAAGAACGGCAGCAATGCTTGGTGCAATATTACTGGCTATTGCAGATCCTCAGGCAGGTGCAGCGGCTCTGGCTGTTGTCACTGGTGCAAGCATTCAAAACCAAATTAATTTTACCCGTGCAAATGAAGAAGAAGCAGACAGCATCGGCATACAACTCCTTGCTCGTTCTGGTTACGATCCACAGGGTATGCCCGACTTTTTTGAACGGCTACAACAAAAATCAGAATATTATCAGGGTAATGCCCCTGAGTTTCTCAGAACCCACCCACTGACGTCTTCGCGTATTGCTGAGTCAAAAGCTAGAGCATCAAGATACAAATCAGTTAATTATACGAACACGCCCGGCTATGAATTGGTAAAGGCAAAGCTTGAAGTTAACGGTTACAAAAATGCCAAGGACGCAGTAAAGGAATTTAAATATCGTTTGTCAATTACCCCCGTAGAAAAAAAGGACCCTGTCCGCTATGGCTATGTGTTGGCATTAACAAACGCCGGAGCCTATCATCTGGCACGTGAGCAATTAAAGGCTTTATTAATCGGGGACAAAGATAATATTACCTACATGCTCGCTGCTGCAAATATCGAATCAGAAGAGAGAAACTACCATGCAGCTCTTGGTATTTTCCAGAATGCTTATCAATTGTATCCTGATTATCGGCCACTGGTGTATGCCTATACAAAAGCGTTACTGGATGCCCGACAACCGAATCAGGCGCGTGACATGTTAAATCACTATCGCCGTCTGCAACATCCTGACCCGATATATTATGACTTACTCTCCCAGGCTGAAGCTCAAAGTGGATCAATGGCAAATTCAGGAATTGCCAAAGCAGAATATTATTATCTGACTGGCAACACCAAACTGGCTATAGACAAACTTATTCATACAAAAAGGAGTGGCTCTCTGGACTATTATCAAAGGGAGATCATCACGGCAAGAGTGAGCGAGCTTGAATATGAACTTGAGCTGGAAAAAGACCTCCAAATCTAGTCAGGCAAAACTAATGCCAGCATATACCTTTAAATCATCATCAAAATCATGAACATTAAGCGCAGAACATTTATTTCTTATCTGGTATCAGGCACCAGCATTATTGTCGCCGGGTTCTGTGGTTTGTTGAAACCTATCCTTGCCTTTGCCGACTGGAATGTAGATGCATTTAATGCAGAAACGGAGTCAGATGCACTGGCAGAGTTCTTCCCCGGGCTAACTGTGACGCCCAGTGACGCCATCTCTATCGGTGTGCACGATCTGGTTGAAAATGGCGCTGTTGTGCCTGTCAAAGTGAACACCGATCTTCCGAATGTTGAGTCTATCTCTATTCTGGTTGAGAAAAACCCAAACCCGTTTATTGCAAATTTTAATCTGACTCCTGCTTGTAAGGGCTTTGTCGCTACAAGAATTAAAGTAGGTGAGCCTTCAAATATTACCGCCATTGTTAAATCAAGTGGCAAATTATTCAGCGCAACAAAATTTGTCGAAGTTATTGAAGGAGGCTGTGGCTAATGGCTTCTGGAACCAGAATAAGAACTTCAACAAAAGATGATCTGACAACAGTTCAGGCTATCCTCAAGCACCCTATGGATACGGGAAATAGTCGCGATCCTGAAACTGGTAATATGATCCCGGCACTTTTTATCGAGACGGTGACCATATATCACGGCGACAAAGTGATAATGACCTGTGACTGGAGTCGCGCCGTTTCAAAAAACCCGTATTTGTCATTTTCATTCACAGGCGCAAAAACAGGCGACACTGTTCGCATCAGTTGGCAAGACAGTAATGGAAACACAGAATCAAAAGAAGCCGTGATACAATAGCGAGCTAACTTTTTAACTAATGTAATTTCAGGATCTAGTCACCCTCATGCGCACCGTTGTAAGTTTTATCGTTCTTGTTTCACTCGTCATAGTAGTCAGTCCCTTGCTGGCGTACCCTGTACACCTGATCCTGGAAAATTTTATCGATTTACCTTTTCATAAATTAGTCGGTCACGTAACACTGCTTTGCGGTCTAATTTTCAGTGGCATCTATTTAAAATATCACCAGCTATATTCCAGACAAGCATTTGGCTTTGGACTCCCAAAAAATCTTTTCTTAAAAGAGTTGCTGCGAGGGCTTGTTGCCGGGGTCCTGATGCTGGCATTCATCAAATTAATCTTAATCCTATCTGGCGTTCATCAAATTAGACCAAATCTGGATTATTTCTGGTCTAACCTATTATTGATATTTATCAAAGCACTCCTGGCAGGTCTTGCAATTGGTTTTATCGAAGAGAGTATTTTTCGTGGCGCCTTGTTCAGCAGCCTGTATAAAAAAACCAACGCAATTATTACTATATTACTCACCAGCTTTGTTTATGCAGCGGTTCATTTCCTCAAATATAGAGAACTGCCCGAAGGCTCGGAAATAACCTGGTTCACAGGCATGGAAATGTTACCTGATGCGTTTTTTAAATTTTCCTATCCGAATATTACCGATCACTTTCTGACTTTATTCACTTTAGGTGTGCTGTTAGCGATGGTTCGCCTGCGTAAAGGTAATATTGCCATGTGTATTGGTATTCATGCCGGCATGGTCATGGCGCTAAAGATAACAGGTAGATTTAGTCAGTATGTATCAGACAGTCGCTTCGATTTTCTGGTCAATTGGGTTGATCATACGCTGGGGTATTTGTCCTTTTTCTGGCTTCTGGTTTTGGCCATTATCTATTGGCGAAAGTACCTGTTCGTAAAACAGTTTTAGGCAGATAAAAATTACTACGTCCTTTGGGTATCTGAGCAGAAAAAATGGTGGGTCGTGCGCGATTCGAACGCGCGACCATCGCATTAAAAGTGCGGTGCTCTACCAACTGAGCTAACGACCCATTTTATGAAGGAATGCCTCGAAACCAAGCCTGTAAACCAGACTCGAACCAAGACGAAGCGGCGATGATACCGAAGATTTCGCAGATGGCAATACAGACCAGGCTATTTTCACAATTTACCCTTGTAATATAGTCAGTATAAATAGTGAAAATCGTGTAAATTCCAGATCTATACCCAAATTACCTAGAAATACAGGTAATTTTGGTATAAGACTTGATTTTATCGACATCGCAGCCTATTTTTGCGCCTTTTTAGCAATATATAGGATCATCCAAGAGGAATTTTTGTGCCAATCTACGAATACCAATGTGATCACTGTGACCACAAAATGGAAGCAATCCAGAAAATCAGTGATGAACCACTGAAGGCTTGTCCTGAATGTAAACAGGAGACTCTGCGTAAACTTGTATCTGCCGCTGCCTTTAAATTAACTGGGACAGGCTGGTACGTGACAGACTTCAAAGACAATAAGAGCAAAGCCAGTGGAGATAAGAAGACCGCCAAAAACGACAGCAGCCACTCAGATACCGCAAAAGAGACGAAAGGCAAAGAATCGGATAGTTCAGGCAAAAAATCCGAATCAAAAATAGAGAAATCAAAAAAGAAAGAATCAGTAACGAAAAGTTAGATATAAGCAGGTGACGGACTAAATGCGCCTATTACGTAAATACCTTATCGCAGGACTCCTGGTTTGGTTACCACTGGCCGCAACAGTGGTTATTATTAAGCTGCTGATAGATCTACTGAATAAAACCATTTTACTTTTTCCACCCGAATTGCAACCTGAGACACTCTTCGGTATCTCGATTCCGGGGTTCGGTATTATCATTGGTGTCCTGATTCTACTATTAACCGGCGTCTTTGCCGCCAATCTGTTTGGGCGAAAGCTGGTAGGTTTCTGGGAAGCCATGCTTGGGCGTATTCCTCTGGTTCGCACCATATACAGCAGTGTTAAACAGGTGCTTGAAACCCTGTTCTCCTCACATAGCGAATCTTTCAGGCGCGTAGTATTGATTGAATACCCACGCAAAGATATCTGGAGCCTGGGGTTTCAGACCAACGAAGCACTTTCAGCTGCCAGAGAAGCCACTGGTAAAGACCTGGTTTCGGTATTTGTGCCGACAACCCCCAACCCGACATCCGGCTTTATCATTATGTTGCCTGCAGAAGATATTACCCAACTGGATATTTCCGTAGAAGATGGCTTCAAATTCATCATCTCCATGGGCGTCATCGTCCCGAACGGGCCCGACACAGATTTTTCCCAAAAAGTAGATCAGGAAATGGTTTAAGAAGCAGGCCTAACTTGCGAAAAATCCCGTCGATCCGTAAGATGCCCTGCTCTGTGCACGAGGCATTAATTTAACAGCATTTTTACCAGGGATTTTCAGGAAATATATCTGTATGCGTAGTCATTATTGTGGTCATTTAAACACCTCTCACCTCGATCAGGAGATCACCCTGTGTGGCTGGGTACACCGCCGCCGGGATCATGGTGGGGTGATTTTTATCGACCTGCGTGACCGCGAAGGTCTGGCGCAAATTGTGTTTGATCCGGATCGTGCCGAATCTTTTGCCATTGCTGATGCCGTGCGTAATGAATATGTATTAAAGGTCACCGGTAAAGTACGCAATCGCCCGGAAGGCACCATCAATCCAGATTTACCCACTGGCGAGATAGAAGTACTGGGTTATGAAATCGAAATACTGAACAGCGCCAAAACACCGCCTTTACAAATGGATGATGATAATGTTCATGATGATGTAAAACTAAAATATCGTTATGTCGATTTGCGCAGAGACGAAATGCAAAGAAACATGAAATTACGCGCAGCGATCACCAAGGCCATGCGTAGCTTCCTCGATGATAACGGCTTCCTGGAAATTGAAACACCGATGCTGACCCGTGCGACTCCAGAAGGCGCGCGAGATTACCTGGTCCCCAGTCGCACACATCCGGGTCAATTCTTTGCCCTGCCGCAATCACCGCAATTATTTAAACAGTTGTTAATGATGTCCGGTATGGATCGTTATTATCAGATCGTACGTTGTTTCCGTGATGAAGATCTGCGTGCCGACAGACAGCCAGAGTTTACCCAGCTTGATATCGAAACCTCTTTTATGGATGAAGAAGCAATCATGGCCATCATGGAAGAAATGATGACGGCCTTATTCAAAGATGCGTTGAATGTTGACCTGCCGTCGCCCATCCCGCGCATTACTTATGCAGATGCCATGCACCGTTTCGGTACTGATCGTCCTGACCTCCGTAATCCACTAGAACTGGTCGATGTCTCTGATGTCATGGCAGAGGTTGAATTCAAGGTCTTTTCCGGACCGGCAAAAATGGAAAATGGCCGTGTGGCTGCATTGAGACTGCCGGCAGGCAGTGAACTGTCCCGCAAAGATATAGATGGTTACACAGACTTCGTCGCCAATTACGGCGCCAAAGGTCTTGCCTATATTAAGGTCAATGATGTGGCCGCCGGTACAGAGGGTCTACAATCTCCAATCTTAAAATTTCTGCCCGATAATGTGGTCGCCACTATTATGGAACGCACACAGGCAGAGAATGGTGATCTGATCTTCTTCGGCGCAGACAAAACCAGGATAGTGAATGACGCACTGGGTGCACTACGCGACAAACTGGCACAGGATAGAGATTTGCTTGAAAGTGAGTGGCAACCGGTTTGGGTGGTTGATTTCCCCATGTTCGACTATAACGAAGATGAAAAATGCTGGGATGCACTACATCACCCATTCACAGCGCCTCACGTTGCGGAAGTATCAGAACTTGAGGCCGATCCGGGCAATGCCCTGTCACGTGCTTATGATTTGGTCCTGAATGGTACTGAGCTCGGCGGCGGTTCGATTCGTATCCATAAACCTGAAATGCAAAGAAGTGTATTAAAACTTCTAGGCATTGAAGATCAGGAAGCTGATGATAAATTCGGGTTCCTCATTAATGCACTTGATTACGGTTGTCCTCCACACGGTGGCATCGCCTTCGGACTGGATCGTTTGATTATGCTCATGGTCGGTGCAGATTCGATACGTGACGTCATCGCATTTCCAAAAACACAGACAGCAGCCTGTCTGCTGACCGAAGCCCCGACGCCCGCTTCACCAATGCAGCTAAAAGAGCTGGGTATCAAACTGGCAAAGCCCACAAAAAAAGAAGAAACAAAACCAGCAGCAGAATAAACCACTATACTTTGGATGCACGTTCCGAACGATAAAATGTCGGTACAGGTTTAGATATGGCAACAAACACTTCACTCGCAGAAATTTGCACAGTTAAACGCGAAGATATTCCCGAGACCGTCATTGAAGAATACAGTGATGCAGAACGTGACGAACTCAAGTCACGCGTCAAACAATTACTCAAAGAACAAAATGCTGTGATGGTGGCGCATTACTACACCGATCCAGATTTGCAGCTTATCGCAGATGCCACGGTGGGTTATGTTTCCGATTCTCTGGATATGGCGCGCTTCGGTAATGAATCAGAGGCCGATACACTCGTTGTCTGTGGCGTTAAATTCATGGGCGAAACCGCCAAGATTTTGAACCCTGAAAAACGTGTCCTGATGCCGGACTTAAATGCCGACTGTTCCCTGGATATAGGCTGTCCTATTGATGCATTCAGTGAGTTTTGTGATCAGCACCCTGATAGAACCGTGGTCGTCTATGCCAATACCAGCGCCGCAGTCAAGGCGCGTTCTGACTGGGTTGTCACTTCAGGCAGCGCACTAGATATCATCAATCACCTGCATGCAGAAGGTGAAAAGTTTATCTGGGCACCAGATAAATACCTGGGTGATTATATTCAGCAACAAACCGGTGCAGATATGTTGCTATGGCAGGGTGCCTGTATTGTGCATGAAGAATTCAAGGGCATCGAACTTGCGGAACTCAAGAAGCAACATCCTGATGCCAAAGTCCTGGTACATCCCGAGTCGCCTGCCTCCGTCATCGAACTTGCCGATGTCGTTAGTTCAACCACAGGTATTATTAAAGCTGCAGTAGAGTTAAATGCCAAAGAATTTATCGTCGCCACCGATAAAGGCATATTCCACAAAATGAAAGAAGCCGCCCCGGATAAAATATTCATCGAAGCCCCTACCAGCGGTAAAGGTGCCACCTGCATCAGTTGTGCACACTGTCCATGGATGGCAATGAACAGTCTCAGGAAATTAGTCGAGTGTTTAGAAACAGGCAGTGGCGAGATTCACGTTGAACCCGAACTCGGCAAACGCGCACGACTTCCTATTCAACGGTTGCTTGATTTTGCCAATGAAAAGAATCAGCAAGTACTTATAAGTGGTGATGCCTAGTTAAGTATTTATTTTATTCCGCACATCAAAAGACTTTCACTAATATCTCACCCTTTTTGTTCCTGAATTTATATTGCTGAACAACGTCCGCTTTCCAGCGAAAGCGGACATTCAAATTGAGCGAAATAATCAGGGACAGACCGCGATATACTTGATATATCGGATCCTAGCTTCCTATACTCATAGTAATACTTCACCCTATTAGACTAAAGGTATTTACTATGGAAGAGAATGAAATTAATTCTA